>JBKPMK010000216.1:0-4535 GCA_046732115.1 Thermoproteota archaeon | reverse complement strand
ATATATTTTCTTAGCTACCTCAGTCAATAAGGCATAAATGAAATGCCACGCATCATACTATTTGATTTCAGATAGATATCTAATTTTTCTATATCGTATCTTTCTGTGATTGCTGGGTATTTTATCTATTTTTGGCTATTTAGTATATCATCTTTGTCGAGATATCGAACACCAAAATTTACCAATTACTGATCTAAAAGAAAGTAAATTAGCAAGCCGCTTATTACATACTTTACTACATAAAAGTTTGGTTTAAATGTTATGGATGGAAAAAAAGATGACAAGAATAGCGTAGATGAGCTGATAAAAGATTATAATGCGATACTCAGAGAGAGCACTTTACTCACGACAGTCTCAGGGTTCATCTTCGGTTTTCTATTCAACACAACGATAAATACACCCGCATCATTTACACCAGTGGATAGTATTATTTTGACAATTGCATTGTTTACATCAACTTGCTCAATTTGCCTCTTTGTAATGCCTGTGGTATATCATAACATCCAATATCCTTATTCAAATCTTGAAAAGTTCAAGAAAAGAAGTCATAATTTTGTTGCATTTGGATTAGTCCCAGCTGGTATAACTCTGTACTTGGGACTCTTATTAGGTTTGAAGTTAGGAATAAAACTAGGTATGCCATCTGCGAGTTACATTGACTATTTGTCAGTATTTCTTGCGTTTATTCCATTTGCCATAGCTTATATCGCTTTTAAGGAGAGGAAACGACAATGGTTGAATTAGCAAAATACAGATGTTACACTGTGACTCTTTCAGGTAAAAACACAGTATTATAATTGTATAATAATAGGCCATGGACAATATTACTGACTTGAGAATTCATTTAAATGACAGAACGATACGTCCTAGTAATAACGAAAGCCGAGGACTGACTGTTTTATCTTGCATTTAACTAATATAAAAATGCCTTATCGCAAAAATAGATTTGTTTATAATATCCTAAGCTGTAATTATCAACCCATCTTTGCTAAGGGCTAAAGACGGCAATTAACAGAGGACAAATCATCAGTCGCCTTTGTCTTCTCGCGCTACGACGCAATATGATTTACGTATATTTGCCAATCTGGGCAGTCTCAGACAATTGAGTTCTTCAGGGGACATATCCCTGAGTGTCAGAGCACGCTCAGTACGAGAATGAAAACAATCTTTCATGTATCAGATACGTTGAATGCAGCCTATATTAGTAAATCATAAAATTAAATGGGCACTATGTTCCATCGTCGTTTGTGCAGCCAGTGTTAATGTTAAATGTTTGTCCAGTACTAGGGTCATAATCATGGTAAACTCCACTTGCAAGAGTGCAGTGACATTCATGACCTGGAGGACATAGAGTGTCTAGTGCAAATGCTGTCTGATGTTTCATCTGCCCCATATTACTTGATGGCGTAACTGACATTAGCGTTAATGTTAGAACTATTGTAGGTATTAGGACATGAATATTCACATAAGACCCAATGTTCGATAGACTATTGTATGCAGCAGGTTAGTTAACCTACAAACGGTCCCCGAAGTGACACCGTGTACGTACTTACTACTATTACCCTCTGTCTCAGGCCAATTATCAATACATAATCTATAGGTAGGTCATCATTATCTTTATAATCTGGCATCACTAGTATCGTATTATGATATTATTTATGGGATAATCATGTCGGACGTTTCCGATGTTGTCCGATGTGTTAAACGTATCGTCAATTCATATTGTCTACAGATTGTCCATAAGTCCATCAAGTTCCTATACTATACAAATATACCTAGTGTCAAGTTCGTATCCATATCCAGTAAATGATTCATGATTAGTGTTGCCGCTACTTTTTCCGCATTTACAAGTTCTGAATCATCTGCAACTGTGAATAGTACTTTCTTGGAGTAATGCTGTCGCAGTACATTATGTGCTTCTTCACTATCTAATTGTTAATTTCTACTGTCACTTTATATCCCCTACACTTTATCGTTTCTATTTCATGTAATCAATGTAATTTAGAGTATGTGCCAGCTATATACGTTACTAAATTGAATATCTGGCCGCGCATTGCTGTTGTGTATAGTGTGAACTATCGAGATTGCATTGATTAATAGTTATTGGAAATGAAAAAGGGCGAGCCGTCATAGAAGTCAAGGCATCCATAGTGCTTTATTGGTTTCCATATTCCAATAATATGATAAGTTGAGACATAGTAAATGCAATTTGTTATTGTACAGAATTGAATATGTACTATGGGTACTATGGGTACTCTGACGGATAAAATATCATTAGAGATTTGAGCGTAAGATTATTACGAAGATTATATGCAATATAATCCGTCAGGGTTTGCTGTTCCATATATCAAAAATAGAGGTTTTTTACCAAAAGATATGCCATAAACCAAGAGCGTAATCTACCTATTGGAAATAATTAGTCTGAGAAATTTGCTAAATCTCAGGCTGCCAGCATTTGCTGCTGATCCTCTAGGTTGTACATACCGGTTTACAGGAGATCGAGAGAAGACAACTAACAGTATAAATTTTTAGGCAGAGGAAATGATAGAAAATAATCAAGGATAATAATAATGATGGATAATAAAATGATGACAGACATCTGCTTCTATGTAGAAATACTTTCTGACAGCAGAAATACACCATTGGTGTACACAATCAAAAATTAAGCTATGTCTATAAGATACTCCCTTTAAATGAGTTATTCAGTATAATAATTAGCTAACATCTCCTAAATGAGTAATTGATAATAACGATGTCATTATAATATCATCATTCGTTCGAACGAATCAAAGGGTATGGGAGAAGTCCGGATTTTTACTGGTGGTGATGGGGCGGACTTCAACGTGGGCGACATGCTATCATTACTTGTCGCCTTATCCTTCCTTTGTTAAAATATATTATCCGTAGCCCACATTGTTATAGTTCGTAAATTTTTTCCCCTATGATACATACCATGAATAAACCAGAATCTTTATCAATATGACATCAAACCGAGCGCTTCTATTATGATCTTTTTGATATTCGGATCTTCCAAAAAATCCATAATGAATACTGCCAGTGGATTCCTCTATAGAAAATTTATATAATATTATATAAAAAATTTATAAATACTTTTTGACGTATGAAATGCTATATAAAGGATAAAAATGAAAAAATTACACGCAATCTGGCTACTTGGAATAATAGCAAGCATAGGTTTGACAACCATGGTGCCTGGCAACTCGGTTATTGCACAGAACAAAAATGCAAGGTCTTTTATGATTTTGCCGGTAAAGTGGAGAACAGATAAGTTTTGGAATCTCAACTGAGTTAAGGAGTGGTTATATGTATACCGGAAGGGATGATGCAATGCCGCAATCTGTTCCACGCCCATCGAATAACGGCCACGTCAGAGGAGAGTCGGTCGTCGGGTTGCGCCCGCTCGCCCAACGGCAGCCTGATCTGAACGGAGTCCACCGCCTCGGCTGCCCTCAGAGTTTCGTACGCGAACATGCGAGCAATGCAGTCCGCTGGGCTCCTGGCGAGCGGCTCAATCATCTTCTCGAAGAAGCCTGCATCCGCTTCGCGACGAATGATGCCGTCATCGGAAGCGGCATAGTTCTGAGCTATCACGATCTCAACCGCCGTGCCAATCAGCTCGCGCGCCATCTGCTCGCACGCGGAATCAAATCCGGCGACCGCATCGCAATGATGTTCGACAGATCGCCAGAAACGTACGTGGCGATGCTTGCGGTGATGAAAGTCAATGCGGCCTATGTGCCGCTCGACGCTGCCTTTCCGATTGAACGCGTCCGCTTCATCCTCGGGGACGCCAACGTTTCCACCATCGTGTCAATGTCCAGTTTCGCAAAGCGCCTCTCCGGCCTCCAGGTCAACAAGATATTTCTCGATTCGGAGGGGCTGGCGATCGATGCACAGACGGCAGATGCGTTGACCGGCATTGCGCCGGCGATCGAGCCGCTCTGCTACATCATCTACACATCGGGCACCACCGGTAATCCGAAGGGCGTCAGTATCGGACACACAAGCATTTGCAATTTCGTGCGCGTCGCCGCCGAGCTTTATGGCTATGCGCCCGGCGATCGCGTCTATCAGGGCATGTCGATCGCGTTCGATTTCTCTGTCGAGGAGATCTGGGTGCCGCTGATGGCGGGCGCGACGCTCGTGCCGGGCCCGGCCGGCCCGACCCTGATGGGCGACGAGCTCGGCGACTTTCTGCGCGAACACCGTGTGACCGTGATGGCATGTAGTCCGACGCTGCTTGCCACCATCGAGCAGGATGTGCCGGACCTGCGGATCCTGCTGGTCGGCGGCGAGGCTTGCCCGCAAAATCTCGTGGCCCGATGGTATCGCCCCGGCCGCCGCATTCTCAACACTTACGGCCCCACCGAGGCAACCGTCACGGCGACAATGACCGAGCTGCGGCCGGACAAGCCGGTCACGATCGGCGTACCACTCCCGACCTATTCGATCGTCATCCTCGATCCTCACGAGGACAAGACCGTTCCGACCGGCGAGCTCGGCGAGATCGGTAT
>JBKPMK010000215.1:0-5580 GCA_046732115.1 Thermoproteota archaeon | reverse complement strand
GGACTGGACTTGTGATTTAGTTCGTTGCTCATGCTGATTGAAAATACCTCCTCGGATCAGTTATCCTTCCTTCTACTGCAGATGATGCCACGGTTGCGGGCGATGCCAAATACACTTTTGACGAAAGCGCACCCATTCGCCCTACAAAATTCCTTGAAGATGACGATATACAAGTTTCGTTCTCACCCAAAGCACCAAGATGGGTTCCGACACAGGCTCCACAAGTAGCATTGGTGAAAACTGCGCCTGACTCAAGATAAATCTCGACATAACCACGTCTAATAGCCTCTTCATAAACCTTAACAGACGCAGGAGTAACAACACACCGTGTATTTTTATGCACTTTCCTGCCTTTTAATATGCGGGCGGCTACTTCAAGATCTTCAATCCTCCCATTTGTAGACGAACCTATAAACGCCTGATCAATTTCCAAATTTGCTAATTCGTCAGCTGAATGTATTTTGTCGACATTATCTGGGCCACTAACTTGAGGCTCTATACTGCTACACTGTATTTCAATTTTATCTTTATATTGTGCAGAATCTCCTGCATGGATTTCAATTTCCATTCCCGTACTACAATAAGTGTTGTCGTTAATTCTAGGATTTTCATCAAGGTATTTTCTTGTTATTTCATCAACTGGAAATGTAGAGATCTTGGCACCACATTCCATCGATGCATTACTGATACAAGCTCTAGAATCCATGCTAAACATTTTCTTAACATTATCATCCGAGAACGTCCATTCAAGTGACTTGTAGTTTGCTCCATCCTCACCTACCTCACCAATATACTGTAAAATTAGGTCCCGTGCAAACACACCTTTCTCAAAATTACCTGAAAGATTAATTTTGATTGTTTGAGGAATTCGTAACCATAACTGGCCTGTGGCCCATACTGCTGCAATTTCTGTACTTCCAATTCCGGTGGCAAAAGAACCGACACATCCAGCCTGGCACGTATGTGAGTCAGCCCCTAATATCATCATGCCAGGAGCAGCAAGATATTCCAGAATGTGCTGATGAGATATTGAACCTTCTACCAGCATACAGCTATGCTTTGAGGCGAAATCCCGCATCAACATATGTAAATTTGCAACTTTTTCATCTGCTGCTGGAAAAGTATGGTCTATAACCAACAAGACCTTTGAGGGGTCGTATAATGTTTCAATACCCATTTCATTAAGGGAGCGTATTGCCAAAGGGCCAGTACTATCTTGAGCCATGGCAAGATCCACATTTACAATAGCAATATCACCAGTCCTACTTAGCGTATTGACATTTTTCTTATTTACTTGTTCAGCACCATTCTTCTTTACATTTATTAATTTTTCAGCAAACGTAAGAGTTTGATTATCAAGAATGTATTTGATCTGAGAATCATCCTGCTTTTGGTATTTCTGCGGCTGACGTAAGGAAGAGGTCGAGGATGAGAGAGATGAAGTTGCTTCCATTCGGGCAGTCATACTGCTTATGCACAGTATTGATTATTATGATTGTAGTATAGCACCTAGTATAATTCCGGGTGTTTCTCTCCCATGTCTGTTATTAAATAACAGACAATAAGACAAACATGAACTGAGATGCTTTAACATTAAGAGGAAAAACATTGGGCGGATGTTTTCCGCTTACAACGGGAATCGGTCTGCTAGCATCAATATTCTCTAAGTGAAATGACGGGCCGAAAAACTCAAATGTAATATATAATCTGAAATTTTTAATGTTTTGTCAATTAATTAATGTCATCTCGAAATTTTATGATTTTTTAATGTGAAACTGAGAATGCAATAGCACATTTAATTTTTATAATTGGGATGTCTCGGATCTCCTAATCAACAGCGTTTTCATTTAAAAATACCGTACTGTCTTGTTGGAAATTCTCTAAGTATTTTGTGTTTCTTTATTTGATGTAGTTCTTCGATATTCAATAGTCGTGCTAAGGTTTTTAGTGCTTCGACTATATGTGTGCCGTTGTTTAGCATTACGCATTCTGCACGTTGTCCCATAATTGCATCTGTTATTTCAGGACGAGTCCGAAGACCGCTTTCTGCCAAGCTCTCAAGTATTTGCGTAGCTAATACTACGGGGATATGTGCTGCTTCACACAAACATAGAATATCTTCTTGAACAAAGGGCAAATTCTCAAACCCCACTTCAACTGCCAAATCTCCTCTAGCAATTAATATTCCAAATTTTGGTAATTCAAGTCCAGCAATAAGTATTCTGGCTAAATTATGGATTGAATCGGCTGTTTCTATCTTTGCAACTATGCCTAAATTTTCGCCGTGCTCTACTTTCGATAATTCTTTACGCAAATCATAAATGTCATCTGGTCTATGAACGTAACTCAATGCTACCAAGTCTGCATATTGGACCACAAACTCCAAATTTCTGACGTCCTCAGCTGTCAATGCAGGCATTATAATAGAAGAATCTGGAAAATTTATGCCCTTGTTGGACTTGATCTCAGCAACGACACCTTTAGGAGAAACTATCTCCAACTCCAGCCACTCTTCATTAGAAGAACGGACAATCCCTTCGATCTTTCCATCATCTATAAATACCCTATGACCAACCAACACCTGATTAAGAACTTCCGAATGCGTGCAATTAATGCCAGCAGGCCTATTATTATTGGCTGACGCGTCGGCTGCATGACCGAGGCGGTTATTATTCCTATAGAGGCGCAACGTATTTCCATATTCCACCTTTATTTCAACTGGCTGCGCCTTAATGCGTCCTACTGTAAACGAACATTCATTGTTATCGCGATCAAAATCATTAGTATCAACAGGCCTAGTTTGTTGGCACTCTAATTTTGTACCCTCTTTCAGCCATGCAGTATGCTCAAGTCCAACCCTCACTTTCGTAGGACTTATTCGCTCAAGAACTGTTATAATACTTAGGCGTTCATCTCTTGCGTCTCTAAAGGTTATCTTTTGACCTAACTTTAAACTTGCTAATCCGCCACAGTCGATTTTAGATATTGCGATAACAAAGCTTGATAATTGTGCCCGTTCTAGGTTTAATAGCTCAGTTTGATTTGCTTCACTATCTAATAATCCTTCAGCAAATCGCACAGGCCGCTCATGTGCATCTTCTGGGACAAAGATTTTAAGTGGACGTGATTGCAGCTCGAAAGGACCAGTACGAATTTTCGGACCTGCAAGGTCCATTAAAATTTTGCATTTGCGCCCTACCCGTATACCTAGTTGATTTAATCGCTCTTCAGCATCGCGTATAGATTCTATTAGGAGCCTCCACTCCGTCTTTGTATTATGAGCACAATTGATACGGACTATCTCCAAACCATTCTCGAGTAACTGCTCAATTAATTCATACCGGAAAATATCAGAAGAATCAAGCGTTATCATAATATGCGTCCTTCTACTATTATTTGATTTTCCAAATAATATCTCGCTACGTTTAGCTAGTATCGAACTACCGTCTTGGGACTTGATTTTACATAAACCGCTGGTAGTATTTTCAGGTCGTATTTTAAAATGCTTGAGAACCTGTTCAATACTTACTAACACATTGGTTTCAAGCATTTCCAAAGAGGATAGGCCATGTTCAGTCAATCTTAGCTGCAAGTCTGCCAAGTCGTGTTCCCTTAATGCCAAATAGCACAAGAGATTATCATAGCTGCATTTATTTTCCTTATCGCGTATCTTACATCGAAGGTTGTCCTGTGCTTGCCGTGCAAGATTTATCGTATTATCATATATTTTGTTAATCTGACAACCAAGCTTGTCAAGTTCTTCTTCTTCTTCTCTTGGTCCATCTTCTTTAGTGTTCAATTCTAACCATTTTGAGTATTAGTGTGATCAATATTCCAAATAATTTTGATCCTATCTGCTAATTTGACCTGCGGCTAGCCTCCACATGCATACAATAAAGATCTGCACTTCAAGCTAATAAACTTGAATAAAATCATCACATATATTAAAACAGTTCACAGATTGTAATACAATAAAAATATCAAATTCAGATCCTTAAATAATAAAAAGCTTACAGTAATAGTTACCTATGTCTGCGTCTATCTATTTTCCTTTCCTTTTCCTGTTGTACGTGATGCAATCTGTCTTCTTCATGCAGGAATTCCATTCCACATTCACGGCACCTCATAACTGGTTGGCGATGTACTTTTTTAGCATGTTGAACTAGTTCTTCGTGATTACTAAACCTCTGCGTGCATAGTTTACAACGGTTTTTATTACGTTGTAAGAAACTCATCATTTATACTATTATATTTATCTCGATGGCTATAAAGATCATTATCGTAATATTATTTTTGCAAAAACACACTATAATTTTTGCAATATTTGTCAAGGCAGATCAACGAATTTGTATTGCTGATTCATCTAAAGTGCTGCATTTTAGATATGAAGCTACTGTTAAGAACTTAGTTTGCTACGCGGAGGACTAATCAATTAGGGGTTTGAGGCCGGAACCCGTTGAGTTGACTCTTTATCTTTCATGTACAAATACCGGTGATAAAACGAATCTATTATTATAGCAGAAAGAAGGCCATAGAACATGTTAAAAGCTAGCGCACCGATGATAATTTTGTTTTGTATAGACAACACATCGCCAATTACAAGAAAGGCAACACGCCCGGTTGGGTCCTGTTGTGTGATGATGGGGCTCTCTTTAATATTATTGAGGGCAGGAACTATAATCAAATACGTTATGGGAAGAAACAAAATTAACCAGAGGGCAAACCCGAAAGACAAGCCATATGCTGGTGCATATTTATCCAGTATTCTTGATGTGTTTGTTTTATTGCCATTGTGTAATAAAAGTGGCAATACCATAAAAATACCAATAAGACTGCCCGCAGCGAAGTGTAATGCTAGGCCAGCTACAATCATGTAAATTGAATATAAAGGTGCTTCAGTAATAGTCAACATAAGAACAAGATAAAAAGCACCCGCTGGAACAGAAGTTACCTTTTCCACCATCAGAATTAATGCACTTATACCGATGGAAGAAATCAATCCGGCGACTAGTCCAATGAGAATAATTTTTAGTCGAAATTCAATCTTATATGATAAACCCACTCTAGACTTGTTGTGCCTAAGTTTCGAGGTGATCATACCTATGTAGCGGGAATGTAATATTTTTGCTTTTCTATCCACTACGATAACCTGATTACAACTCTTTTAACAGTATATGTCATTTTTACAGAAATAATGGAGTTATATTAAAAATAATTTATCGTTAGTCTGTCATTCACATTCTTCGGGAATTGTCATTATCATTATCCAGAAATAGTACAACAATTTACATTTTTAAAATAGTGGATATTGATTGAAGGATAGTATTCGAACGTATACGATTAGTCATATTAAATACATACAGTTAGCACCAGGGGAGATATAGAAATTTTAGGATATACAAATTTTAGGATATACACGCCGATTAGTTACTTTTATCATAGTCTGTCTTGATATCGGTTTCTTATTAGACAGAAACAGTTAGGACAATTAGATAGGAAAAAATAAAAATGAATAAGGATAACTTCATGCAATAGTGTATGAGATTTATGTCTAATGATAACCACGATCTAAAATTTGAT
>JBKPMK010000214.1:0-5099 GCA_046732115.1 Thermoproteota archaeon | reverse complement strand
CAATGGCTCAACCATTGACAGTATTATTGCTTGTAAAAAATACTATTCAGACCTTAGATAGTGGTGATTATGCAAAAGGACAACAATATCTGAATTCAGCTGAACAAGAATTGGGGAAAAATATACTAGATGTCTCTTCATCGTCATCAAATCCACAGACAACTAGTAATAATAATAATAATAATAGTCTCTTCTCAACATACACTAATAGTAAATATAGGATAAAGTTACAATATCCTCATAATTGGGTAATCGAAGCTGACGATTATGCTACTGGAGCAGCAGGACAAGCTGGAATTCTAATTACTTCTTTCTATTTGCCGGATGTAAACAATGGCCTTCCATTCTTTCGAATTGGGACTGATGACCTGATTAAAGAGTTTCCGAAATTACAAAAAGTAAGCATAAATCAATATCTTGATAGGTCTCTTGCTCATAAAAATTCCACGGGTTTTCCCGGTTTTAATCTTATACAATCTGACACTAACAGTAGACGACTTGCGAACAATTCAGCATATACTATAGTATGGACATACACTCACCCTACCTATGGTATGAGAAAGTCTATAGAAATTGCAACTATTTTAGGAAACAGTGCATACTTTGTTGATTATACTGCCGCTACTGCAGATTTTTCAAAATTCTTGCCAGTTGCAGAGAAGATGGTTGAGTCATTTCAGAAAATTAAATGAATATATCGAAATTAATATTCAAGTACACAGTTTATCTGCAAGCTCTTTACTTGGGTTTGTTTTTGTTCACCTAACTTTGCCATTTCGGCTATTAAGCTAGCCTAACTATATTAAGCGGGATTTTAAAACTAGTTTAATATTGTTTGGTCAACCATGTGAAGCAACTAATTCTCTTTCATGTTCTGAATAGACATTTTCTAATGTTATATGGTAGTCAAAATTATATTTACACCAGCACATATACTGAATTTGTGATTCTTTCCTTGTTTTAGCAGAACTATTGCTGGTTTTCCTAAATTCTCGCCCGATCATTTCTGTCATAGGAGGCTGGTAGAGCTTGATGACGTATTGGTTAAATGCTTATGGCAAATTCTTTAGAAATGTTCTGAAAATGAAGAGTGGTATAACATACATTTGCAAACCATGGCTAAATTGGATGCCACAGCACAGAAGCAGCAAAATAGATATCGAGTAAAGATATAATGGTTCTACTTATATATACATGAATATCTACTTATTATGTATATACGTAAATAAGATATTCACTATTTATTTACACTAATGAAATCCTGGCACGAAAAAGATGAAGATTCCTCCAATGACAAGAAAAAACAAATACAAACTCATATGATTGCACTAATGATATCTTCAATCGCTATACTTGTGCTTGGGTTAATAGCTGCACCATCTATGATATATGCTCAAAATACAACCAGTACTCCGCGTAATGCAACTACAGTAGAAGGTTATACTACCAATACTACAGGTACTCCTTTAAATACAACTTCTACGGCTGCCCCTAAACCTGCAGATAGTTAGAATACATACAAGGCACTGCACTAAATTCACTTAACGTGCTTTACTATGAGCATAAGGCATGAAGTCAGCATCTAGCCTTGAAAGAACAAACAACGAAGACGGAATACTTACGATGGCCGCACCTAAACCAGGTGGATATGCCTGCATATTTGACCCAACCGCATTTCCGTCAACCCAAGCAGAAAGAACAGCTAAGATGAACTTACTGATTTGTTATATACAACAAAATAGAAGTATTGAAAATTATCTTCTTCGAACGACAGCATTAGGGTTGCAAAAAGAGGTGACAAGCTAGAAAAAAAACTGCTCGATCGAACATCCTGTAGAAATATCAGATTTCGTAGCAAGACAATATCAAAGGTAAGAGCCACATCAATGGAGTCCATAAAAGTATCGGACATAGTAAGTGCGGTAGTTACGCATGCAAACCAAAGAAAAGAAAATAAAAAAGTGTCATCAATTAAGAAGCAATAGGATTATTACCTATCCTCTTTAGCTTCTCTACCCCTTCCGCCAACTTCATAACCTTATCGGCTAAACCACCAATTGCATCTGTATTATAGAATCACTCTGTAAATACATCTAATTAACAATGTCTTTCCCATTTTAGTTTTCCAAGGTTGTAAGAAATTGTCAAATATTACCTATTTTGGATGCAACGGCCAACAGTGAACGCAGGTCAGTCAAAAGCTCTCATATTTTCTTAATTTTATATCAAATTATTCTATAAAATATCGCATGTTTCGAATATGTGATTACGGCAATAATCATATGGACTGAAAATTCAGAAATAATAGCAGCTGCATAATACATGAACATGACTTTGTACATTGGTCTTAAAAGCGAGGAATCAATTATTTGTTTAACATGTGGTTCATTTTACTCCGAAAAATCTGGCAAGTTATTTATGATTAGCAGCAAGAAGTTGTTAAAGAATTAATTCATCAAATTAGCCGTTGGCAAATGATCACCAATGATGTACAGGTAGCACAGAATACTGTAACGGATATAATAAAGAAAAAATGTCATGGTTCTAATTATGCATAACTTGGAAGAGGCTCAAATAACTGAGTGAGTTAACTGAGTTAATGTAAACATTTATTCACATTCCATCTTTTAGTACTAAATAATGCTTGCAGTATATGGTATATCTATTATAATACCAACATATATTACAGCAGCAGTTGGAGCAAAGTTAAATCAGTCCCAAACAGATAAAGCGTATCTTGATTGCTGGAATAACTTGCAGTGCAGACAGCATATTGACCAAAAGTTTAACGCAACCAACTTACCCGACTGTCTTGATACAAATGACGTTGGGATTTGCTATGATAGTGTAAGACATCAGGTGCAACAATGATGACAGCGAGAACAACAACATCGTCGTCACCAGGCGCAGGCTGGTTTTTAGGTCTTGGATTTGTTGTTATACTCGTAATAGGTACTCTTGTTGCTGCTGGATTTTTTACAGATCATACCAGAACATTAGCGGTTAGGGAAATCAAACATGAGAAAGGAGGATATTATCTTGTATCTGATGGCAAAAGGCAGATTATAAAGCTAAAAAGAAGATGGTGGGACTGGAACAAGAACATGGAGTTCTTACTGGTAGAGACAAGACATGCAGCGCTTGCCGATAAGACTCTAACATTTCACTGCTGGGGTGTAAGGGCTGACATCGTTCAATGGTATTCTAACTGTGATAGTGTTGTTGTTTCTAACAAGTAACTTACTTTTCCTTCTTTCTGCTACTGCTCCATAAGATTAACTAGCAGACAAGATAGATTTGCATCCTCTATGATGGCATAACCTTGAGCAGCGGGCGTTGTCGTTGCTTCTTGGAGGAGTTGTGGAAACTGCACTTTTTATCATTCCGATCGCAAAGGTGTAATTTCATTAACACCAATTACAACCGATGTTGTTGGCTGTAGCTTTATCTCACTAGTTGTTGATTTTGAATAGCTATGTCTGTAATGACCTGTCCTGGTTTAGAAGAAATGTCTACTTGATATATGCAAGATTTAATCAAGGCCTGTTGTCATACTGTAGGTCTTTATTTTATGTATTTTAAGGAATCATTCAAGCGAGCTACTAATTTGCTACGAGATAATGTCTTCATATCTCTCTATCTCTCTATCTTCCTAACTTACATATAAATTTATATCTCTTTATAGAGATATCTCTCTACATTATTCATGGGTAAAATGAATATTATAATAAGTGATGATACAGAGGAGCGATTTAGGAAAGCAGTATCTGATTCAAAAGGTATGAGGAAAGGTAATATCTCAATAGCTATAGAAGAAGCAATAAATTTATGGATTGAAGAGCAAAAACGCAACGAACGCAATCGGGAAAAGAGATAGCATGGTATTCATATACAGCAATACCGGTAGATGATGAAATGGGCGCATTAGGAAGTATAGGAGCCATAATTATTGGAATAATAATATTAATAATAATAATTGCAATAGTTGTATTTCTTATTAAGATATTAGCTCCTATAATTGTAGGCTTAATTATATTAGCAATCATTATCGGAGGAGGATATTGGATATATGGTAAGATAAAAGGTAGGTCGTAGTAACACTTCATAGACTCATGTTAAGATTTTGTAATCTATACTAGACTAGTAATTCTAACTTTCAGATGCTTATTCCATGATATTTGAGAATTAGTCTATCTGCAACTACATATCTGGTCATTGAGGCAGCATCAGCCCAATTAAGAGCAAGAGCAAGTTTCAGATTCTGATGGTGGATACTTCTGCAATATACTTACGCCATTCACGGTAACTCCGTATTCGGTCTTGTACAATATTTGGTCGTTTATAGCGGCATTCTGCTTTCCACAATCGCAACAGTCTTCATCATACCCTTCTTCACCATGGCTTCAGTTACACCTTCTCTGAACAATTCAGGATTATGCCAACAAAAGGCCCAAGCTAGTATTTTGTATATACTAAACAACGTACGGGGTCGTCCAAGCTTTCTCTCAAAGTTATGAATTACATTTTCATAATGCATAATTCTTTTTTTATCCGGTTCTTGCTCCATTGAGAGATTATAGTAGTCCGTCCATGCTATATCTAATGCCAGAGATACCTGACGTTTTTCATCTCCGTAAAGTTTCTTCTTTTTCTTCTTCTCTTCCTTTAGGTTTTGTTTTTGTAATATAGTCTGCTATTATAGATTACTTGATAATACCAGGTATAAAAATGATAGTTGGTGTTAATAAACAACTTAATGATTACAATAGACTATAAAATGGTAAATTTATTCGATGTAGGTTCCAACGACCATGAAAAGCAAATTTAATTAATCTGGAAAATTTTCACGATAGTCATCGGTGAACCTATCTGCTTTATTTTCATCGTCTTCAAAATCTTCACTATATGTATCAGTGAATCTCTCCCGTTCATATTGGCTGTCACCTAGATAATTTTGTTCTTCTGCTACTACTTGTTGTTCTTGACTATCATTTTCCTCCTCTGCAAGTTGCCAAAAAAAGCTTGTTGCGGATATTCCTATATTATCAAATGAACTAATTGGTAGTCCTAAGTCATGTTGCAGCTCTTGGATTCTACGT
>JBKPMK010000213.1:0-3205 GCA_046732115.1 Thermoproteota archaeon | reverse complement strand
GTGCAGAAACACCTGCAAAGAATCCATACGTAGCTGAGATGTACAAGCTAGCCTTAGAAGGTAAGCTGTATAGCAGATCTATTCCATAATCACCTAGCATAGACAAACAAACAAACTTTCTTTTTCTTTTTTTAAAAAATAAAAACAACGTACTATAAAGCAAGAAGTGTATCGTCATCAATGTTCTAGTTATTGATCCTTTAAGACTGATATTTTACCATAAAAATAAGAGAAATGCGGATAGATGCAACACAATACAACGTGGAATGATAACAAATAGAATGCTAAAAGTTGAACTTAGATTTGGTTTCCACTCAATTCTTTGTTGTGATGCTCTACTGGTGTCGGTACTCGCTATAATTCAGGAATTTTTCAGATACATCTTAACCAATGCTTTTGTTAACAACACGACTAACACTCAATAATACATGTGGAAAAAGGAGATAACAAAATATAATCAAACTATATTTAGCGTTCAACTCCAAAATTAGCAGCAATACGTCTGTGCATTATAAATTTAAACTACTCAATACAGATTTGTGAAACGCAAATTCAACAATTTGGCCCAGATTTAAGAATTAGATGCTGATAGGCGAACGTTGATCTGGTTAGGACAATTAAAACTCAAATTCTGATGGATAGCGCCTTTTGCATAAATTATTATTTATATTACTCCTGTTTGACTCATATATATTTAAAGTAATGCGAATATACCATGCTTCTATTTAGCTTTGTTTCTTTATCTAATACATATTGTCATGTATTGGATCAAAAGTAGTTTGCTCGTGTCTCTTTTTTCGCGGGTATTCCGGAGGATGCATTGTTTTTAAAATCTGTTATCTTTTCCATTTATTGCAGAAATTGCATCTGAGCAAGGTGTTACGCTTTGCAGGATTTCAGGATAACAGCAAAATTTAAAAGGGTGTATTCTGAATTTAGATATAATGACTTTACCAAAAGGATTTGGTCCGGGTGGTCGTGGAGGCCGCGGTGAGAGCCGAGACGATATTGAGCGAATGATTGGCCGCAGAGTTGAAAATATGAAAGGTATCTACATTCTAGGCTTTGCATTATGCTGGGCAGCAACTGCAGGTGGAATTTACGTAGGTGTAACAGTTTATCCTTGGGCATACCCATTGCCTAGTGGCATGTACGCTCTTTCTGTACTTACAGTAATTGAGGCGTTGGGCTTCTTCTTCATTATGAAAATCACAGGCGAAAAAGCAGCTCGTGCTTAAACCAAATAATTTTTTATCATTCAAAATCTTTTGATATTATAACAGGATTCATCTTCTTCTTCTTCTTCTCTTCATAAGATAACCAAATGGAATAAAATTTTATATACAACTTGCTATAGAGTAGGTTTGTAATGGTCTGGCTTAGACGCACAACGCACTATCTATTCATAGTTGTAGTTGCCGTAAATAGCACTCTACTAACAATTAACGCAGGAGACTATATCTTCTACACCGACTGGGCTTGGACTTCGTTCGTAGTATTTTCGATCTCACAATCCACCATGCTTGCAGTAGGAGCGATATACTATATGCTCTTCACAGGAGTTCCAGGAACCGCCACATATTATGCAACAATTATGACAATCTACACATGGGTTGCAAAAGGTGCATGGTTTGCATTAGGATATCCATATGACTTCGTGACAACGCCAGTGTGGATACCATCAGCAATGTTATTAGATCTTACATATTGGGCTACAAGACGCAACAAGCATGCTGCTATAATTATTGGCGGAACTTTGGTAGGTCTGTCACTGCCGATGTTTAACATGATAAACCTATTACTGGTTAGGGACCCACTCGAAGTCGCCTTTAAGTATCCGAGACCCACACTTCCTCCGTATATGACACCGATAGAACCCCAGGTCGGTAAGTTCTATAATAGTCCTGTAGCTTTAGGTTCAGGTGCAAGCGCGGTGTTAACTGTGCCAATAGCGGCTTTAGGTGCTAAATTAAATACGTGGACATACAGATGGATGGCTGCGTGGAGTAAGTGGGATTAACCAAAGATAGATCCCATCCTTTCATTTCCTTTTCTTTTTTTTCTAAATCATTATGAATCACTATTAGGCTTTTATCTTCGCTGATATGTTTGAAGTTAATCAGCAATATGTGTCATAGCATTATGACAAGTCATTCAAACCACTATCAAATATATATACATCCTAGGAGTACCTGCATCATGTCAGTTTACATAACATTTTAATTTCATATGCAAATTAATCAGTAATTAACTAATTTTTATAAAAAATAACTACATAATATGTCTTAGTCTATTTAAGACATTGTCAAACAAAGCCTGTTGACATTATAGTCATTTATCAACTCTAAGGTCATCAAGAAGTTTGTTTATGTTAGCAGTAGGCTTATTATTCGTATCCAAAATATGTTGCTTAGATGGTGGGTTTTCCATATAATTTGGTATCCTAGCAACAAGTCTCTCATGATATGTTGGTATATGCTCATTTCTGTAAAAGATTCCTATAGGGATCTTATTACCCCATTCATTCGATCTTGCGATTACCTGAGCCAGTTTTGTGTCTGTCTCCTCTGATTCATGGACTGTACCATCATATCCTATATCCTCAAGTTTATATATTCGAGGCATTTGCTTACCACTTTCAGAATTAGTATTATCTAATCCTTGAAACCATTCCTTTGTATTGATGTCATTATAGGTTGGACAGGGCTGTAATACATCTATAAAAGCTAGCCCTTTGTGTTCAACTGCCTTTCGAATCAAGTCCTTTAAATGTCGTACGTCATACGAATATCCTCTAGCAATAAAAGTGAAACCTGCTACTAATGCTAGAGCTATTGGATTAACAGAATTATTTACATTTGGTTGTGGCAGCGATTTTGTTTTCATTCCTAATTTAAGTGTGGGTGCGGCTTGACCTTTAGTTAGTCCATAAACAGCATTGTTAAATATTATATAGACCATATCTACGTTTCGTCTTCCTGAACTTACGAAGTGACCGGCTCCAATTCCTAGACCATCACCATCACCACCCACGGCTAGTATCTCTAGATCTGGATTGGATAACTTTGCACCTTGAGCAAAAGGTAGGACTCTGCCATGCAGAGTATGTATTCCATAAGTGTGAATAAAGTGTGGCGTTTTGCCCGAACATCCTATTCCAGAGAATATTGCGGCTTTGTGTAGAGGAATTTGCATATCTGACAAA
>JBKPMK010000212.1:0-7018 GCA_046732115.1 Thermoproteota archaeon | reverse complement strand
TATGTAAGCATAGCCTCATGCGGGAAGGTGATAAAGCTAATTACGAATATAGGATTTTGATAGTAGATGACGGGTCTGATATTATGCTAACATTAAAAATAATTTTAGAGAATAGTGGTTTTAGAATACAAGCATTCACTGACCCCATTTTGGCATTGACGAACTTTACTGCACATTCTTATGATTTAGCTCTGCTTGATATACAAATGCCTAAAATAACGGGTCTTGGTCTCTGCAAAGAATTAATCAAGATAGATAACAAAATCAAGGAGAATTCTGTACAGTTGCTCACTGGAAGAATGGAAAGATTCTAGAAGAGAGATTGTTCTATGATCAAATGGGAATGTTAAAGCAAATCTGTGCAATATAGCAGATATTCAATAATAAATTATTGGTCTAAAGGTATTACACTTATGCAATATAATGTCTCGATTTTCTGACGCCTTGCAGTCTTTTTTCAATTATTGAAAAAAATGATTTTTGGAGTTTTCAAGTGAATTATCCATCAACGTGACAATAACCACAATTGCAAATATGATGTCCGAAATTTTCACACTTACTAATCTGGGGATTTAATTGAACTGGCGATTCGGTGATTAATTCTTGATTTTGTTTCATTTCAATGAAGAATTTACAATATATTGATTTAATACTTTAGTCCACATTGTGTTGCAAAGTGTTCCTCTTATATAGAGAAGAGCGAGGATTTTCAATTGAATCTTTTGGTTTACTTTCTGATTTGCTACATACTCTACATGAACATCATGTGGAGTAAGAAGTAAAATTTGTGAATAAATGACGGTGAAAGATATAAGACTCATCTTAATTTTGATTTAGCCCAATCTTTAAAGGAAAGCCATTTGACTTCAGTTATATATCTTTAATATGCTGCTCGACTTTATACTTACTTTCAAAATGAGGAATACCTGTATTTTTATCAGCATTTGCAACTGAACTGTATAGTAGATGCTCAATATTGTTCTCTTTAGCTATGTCAGCCATGAGTTTTCCTCTGCGAATTTCACCTTCAGTTCCATCATCAAATGGTGTTCCCATTAGAAATACTAATTGTACATCTTTTACAGCACGTTCTAATCAAGGTCTCCTTTCAGTATTATAGCTCCTTTATTTCGGAGGTCTTGAGCTGCAGCTGATTGAGTATTTCGTGTAAGTGCATATACTGTATATTTCTTTCGAAGCAATAATCTAGCTAAAGAACTACCTTGTTGTCCTGTTGCACCTGTTACTAGAATCTTTCTTTGATTAGAGACCATTATATAATAATTATCCAAGTGTTATTTAACTATGGTAATAACTTGAAAATAACCAACTGTACAAACTAAAATCTAGTTAGTTTCAGATAACTACGATGCATATATAGTAAAATTGCTGTATTTTTTCTATGCAAATGTTAAAATCAGTACTCATGTATAATCAGGCAGATAGATTTACAACCAAAATCTACTTTGGAGGAGGAGAATAAAGTAGCATTGGAAAAATCACAATATGCCGCTAAAAAAATTAATAGTAATCAACACAACAATTTCGCTCAGGAAGATATTTTAGGCATTCACCATGTGACCGCAATAGCTAGTGATCCCCAAAAGAACATCGACTTTTATACTCAGATTTTGGGTCTTAGACTAGTAAAGTTAACAGTAAATTTTGATGACCCAACCACTTATCATCTATATTTTGGTGACGAAATAGGTCGCCCAGGTACAATACTTACTTTCTTTCCATGGCCAAACGCCCCTAGAGGACATAGAGGAACAGGACAAGTCATCGCTACATCATTTTTGATTCCTGAACGTTCTATAGACTATTGGCTAGATAGGCTTAAGAGTCAAAAGGTACCAGTTCAAGGTCCTACAACGCGGTTTGGCGAAACTGAAGAAGTGTTGACAATATATGATCCAGATGGACTAGAATTAGAACTTGTGGCTAATAGATCTGCCGAAAAGAGAACCCTTCATGTATGGAAAGAAGGTTCCATTCCTATTGAACATGCAATAAGGGGTTTTTATTCTGTTACTTTATCAGAAGCAGGATATGAACACACTGCTCATGTCTTGACAAATGAATTAGGGTTTAAGTTCATAGGTCAAGATGGGAGCCGCTATCGCTTCCAAATTAGCGGATCTAAAGAATACGATGCTGCTGGCAGGAACAAGAATACTAAAGAAGAGTATCATGGATCTAATATCGTAGATGTACTTTGTCTGCCAAATGCACAATATGGGATGACAGGTGTTGGAACAGTACATCATGTAGCTTGGCGCACATCTTCTGATGAACAACAAAAAATGTTGCGAGCCAAAATAGTCAAAGCTGGGCTCAATGCAACACCCGTTATAGATCGTATTTATTTTCACTCAGTATATTTCCGTGAACCAGGCGGAGTGCTCTTTGAAATAGCCACCAATCCACCTGGCTTCGCAATAGATGAAAAGGTAGAAGAGCTTGGCACACATTTGATGTTACCATCTTGGCTTGAATCGGTACGTAAAGATCTTGAGGGAGTTCTACCACCAGTACATCTAGCACATAATAGAGAAAAAGGACAACAACATGTGTTAAGCGAGAAACAAGAAGAATTTGATAATAAAGGCAATTGAAGTTGATAAAAATGGACAAGAAGAAAACTGAACTTGATTTCATCCACCGCTTCATACCTTCAAAACTCGAAGAAAGCGGAGCTAGTACAGCAACTAGAAGACGAAAAACAGAAGGAAGGATGTTTACAACTTTTCTTTTGCTTCACGGTACTGGAGGAGACGAACAAGATCTAATCCCATTGGCATATGAACTCGATAAGAGAGCAGCAATACTTAGTCCCAGAGGAAAAGTATTAGAGAATGGTGTTACACCCAGATTCTTTCGCAGACTAGCAGAAGGAGTCTTTGATTTGGAAGATTTGAAATTCCGTACAAATGAGCTAGCAGACTTTGTAATTGATGCATCGAAAACTTATAATTTTGATTTGCAAAATGTAATAGCTGTAGGATATTCTAATGGTGCAAACATAGCAGCCAGTATGCTATTGCTTCGTCCAGAAATACTTTCTTCTGCTATCCTTTTTCGTGCCATGGTTCCACTTGTACCACAAACATTACCAAATCTTAGTAACAAACCTATCTTCATGTCTTCTGGACTAATGGATCCAATAGTTTCATTAGATGAAGCAGACAGGCTTTTTGGCTTATTCAAAAAAGCCGGTGCCAATATTTCACTCAGTTGGCAAGAGAGCGGCCATGAGTTGACAATGGAGGAGATTCGAAAAGCAAACGAATGGCTGATGAAATCCGTTTCTTCTACACGTTCTTCTTTTGCTTAATGATGTTGTATGTATGTGATCAATAAAACTAAATTGATTCAACATGATAGATCATAATAAACATTAAATGCCAATATCATAAAGCAGTCCTAAGATGTCACATGATCAGAATGCGATAAATATGTTAAGCATAACAAAGTCAGAATAGAAGCAGGCATAAACGGGAGGAAATCACTAAGATGTTTTTGGAGCGTTTGAAGAAATTAAAGAAAAGTCGATAAGCATGAAGGGTTTCTGGTAATGGATGACTTGCAAGATCTACGAGAATCAGTTGTACTTACCTTCTGGAAAGAAAAGAAGATATGGATTCTTTTTATAAACCAGAAAACAAGCTCTATCTGACCTAGTTATAAGCTAAATCCATCATTTGAGCAATTGCCGTGAGAAAGGATTATCATGTAGCTAAATTCAAAGCGCAAATGTAAAGCTAATTATAGAATACATCCAACACACAGATTAGAGATCTAATGGCGGTTGTTCCGTAATTCCCATTTAGCTACCCATTTCTCTAAGCCTATGAAAATAGCATCTAATTCTTTTGCTAAAGGTATACTCTTGTATTCCACCCTTAGTGGGCTATCCTCAAAAAACAGCTCTTCTTGTAACAAGACCTTCTTGCTTTAACTGTTTAAGCTTTTTTGCTAGCATATTGCTACTTACTCCTAGTAGTCGTTTTAGGTCATTAAAGTGCATGTTGTCATTAGCACTTAGGTGTCGTAAAATCAGTAAAGACCATTTCTTTCCAATAGTGTCCCATGTTCCTAGAGCCTTGCATATATCAGTAGCTATTTTTTGCTTTTGATTTTAGTTTTGTCTTCTGGCTCCATGCCAATCCTTTAGCAGATCCGATGCAAGCGAATCGATAAGTTCTCTAAAACGACGTGAACGACTATCATTTGTTTTATCCCATACGTTCTTGAACTTTGGAATTGTCATCATTGATTTGGCAGTTGCTTCCCATCGTGACCAAAGTTCTGCATCAATCATTTTCGTTTTATAAAGACGGAAAATGAACTCCAACATGTCAAAGGACTGAATTATGATATAGTATTGCTGAGGATTATCAACTAGAGAATAATATTTAGATACTACTGGACTTTCCTGTGACATTTGTAGATATTCTTTGCTATTGATATTATTAAAAAGAAGTTGCGTGGTAGTAGCATATGCCTGTTGTACACTTTGACTTGACATACTTTTTTTCATTGCCGAGAATTGAAGTATGGATACAATGAGTGCGCCTCCGTATATGATTGGATACAATGAGTGCGCCTCCAAATTATTTGAATGTATTCTCCCAATTGGACCATATTCTTATTGTTCACTGCGTATCCTAACTAATAATATATCGACGAGGTGGCTCTAGTGGTATGCAAACAATATTCTGAAGATATGTAAAGAATTATTTGGTTCGCACTTCGTGGAGATATTCATAGGGGGTATATCTAAACCAAACCAACACGCCATCTATGGCCAATCCAATCAAAACTTTTCGTCAAACGAGCATGCGGGACGTTAAGCTAAACAATCCAATGTCTAATGTTGTGCTAAATATCTGACAATCACATTGTCTTCCATATGTACTAATTATGAGTCTCAAAACTGCAGGATTTCATATGCATAAGAGGTTGAACATCCATTGTTTCATGAAAATGAATATTATTACAACCCCTTTGTTCTGAGAGAAAATCCTCAATTTTACCAGAATATGCTGCCTTGTTTGAGCGAATCAATCTTCATATAATCACTCACATTTGCAGCATGTCCTGAGTGCTTCAAAGGCTCCCTTTGCAGAGACTCCCTGTTCTTGATGCGCCTTAAGCGAGTCAATTGTATCAAAACCCTGGCCACACTCTTCACATGTTATAGGGCTCTTAGTTAGAATGCGTCTGATAACTATGTTGACACTCTTATTATTTCAACCAAGCATTTCTTATAACAACGAAGACATCATTAACTAACATTGCTGTAAATAAATAACTAATATTGCTTGAAAATTTCTGGCCAGATTTTGAATGCTATAATCTAGACTAATAATAAGTAATACCTAGTCATACATTCTTCTATAAAGTGCTCTGGTATTGACGTCGGTAACAAGTACCCTTAAGTACGTGGTAGTCGTCATGAGTTAACCCTTCTACTTCCCATGTTCAGCAGCAGCACTTCTGCATGTTTTATTGCATCACTACCTTGTTGGTTATCACTTCTGGCAAAGGTAAAAGAGGTATTCCAAGCTCACGGTGTAATTTGTAAAATATCCATGCATAATACTTCTTTCCTTCTGGATTATTTTCTTTGTATGCCCACGGATGAATACTTTGACTATTGCTACTTCTTCCGCAGTAATTATTAGCTTAAAGCACCTAACATTATTTTTGTGTATTATAAAATGATTAACCATAGTCTGATAGCAGGTATCCATAAAAGAGTGCGCATACAGCGCCAGCATTTTTTATTTCCCGATTTCTTAGCTGTAGCCTTATCTCATCTTTTGTGACAATTTTTATATTGATATTTTCTATTGTATCTAAATTTTGTCTTGAGGTCTTCTCTAATCCTTTAGCCAAGAATAGATATGATTTTTGATTAGATTTTGAGGGCCATGTGTAAAACCATCCCATGTGGTCAAGGGTCCTGCAACTATATCCAGTCTCTTGTAACAGCTCTCTTTTAGCTGTTTCGTATGGCTTCTCATTATCTTCAATCAATCCACTTGGCAAGTCCAAAAGATGTTTGTCCACTCCTCGGCGGTAAGCTTCAATCATCAATAAGGAACCATCAGAGAAAACTGGAAGTATAGTAGCACTATCACTTTTTAGCTTTATTTTATTGAACAATTTGACCTTATTTGTCTTTTTTTGATGATAGTGGTTATCCTTTTTACCTCTTTTATCTGGTCTCGCATCAATACTCAGCAGGTCTTCATATACTTCTAGCCATTCACTTTTATAAGCTAGCCTCGATTCTTTTATTTCTCCTCTCATAAATTTCTAGACTTGTATCTATAGATAAATCTGTACTCAACAAACGTTTAGTTCGATTCTGTAGATATTATTGAGCTATACAAAGTATTACTAACCTCCCAACTGACTACCAAATCGGCTATAATAGCTATTGGAATATGACCATAAATGAGCTAATAGAAGACATTCTGCAGACATAGAAGGTACAGGAGTTAGAAGAATTAAACCAATCATTGGGAAGTAGGGATAAAATTAGAGATGATTGTCATAGCACAGCTATCAGACCAAGTCATGGCCATAACCGCAAGGGTATAAAAGCTTGAAAGATAACCGCGTATGAAAAAGTGCTAAAAGGCACATTTAAAACAAAAATAGCCTATTACCGGCGTGTTTTCATATATTATTGTCTGTTTCCACCTGTTATCATGCAAGTTTTGCTGCTCAAAATAGTATTTTATGAATAGGTATTAGCGTATCAGTCTAACTATAACAGCACTAAGAAACAAGTGTAACTCACTTACCTTTTTGATTCAGCAGCCTCTTTGAATAGATTCATCATATATTTGTGAACAAGCACTAATTTCCGACTTGAATGATTGTTTTAACATACCAATTCCTTTTACATAATATGTATTTTCTGATTCCATTTTTCGGTAGCCGTAACTACAGTTTAGCCACCATATTTAATATTTGGCCATTTCTATTAACAACTAAAGCT
>JBKPMK010000211.1:0-5824 GCA_046732115.1 Thermoproteota archaeon | reverse complement strand
TAATCAACTAGCCCACCATTTCCATGATATACAAACTACTAGATAAGAACATTATTGACTTTGTATAGTAGGTATAGTACTTAAATGCTAGTACAACATTTTAGCACATAATCTATTCTTGAAGCTTTTAGAATAATTGGAGATATTCATGCTCTCAACAATGAAATAATACTTATTCAGGGCTTTTATTATTTGTGTTTTCTTGTTATTGTTGCGAGTGTCGAAGTAGCTTTTGTAGGTCTTTGAATACTATTCCCACTTTGAATAAATATGACTAGCTCAAAGTCAGCTTTATCCTTTTGTTCACAGATATTGTACTCACGGTAATTTAGATTTTAGTTCAAGATTTTTATCTGCCAGGTATTTAGAGGAATGGTCTGTTTATAGATATGAAGAACACAACGCCAACTAAGACGTTATTATGTGACAAATGCAAAAAGAACGAAGTTGAGATCTATCATGATTCCGGTGATTGCTGTATCTCGTGCTGGTATGATATGACTGATCCTAAGGTATCTTAATCTAATCTGAGAATGAGAATAGATTGATCGCTACTTGTACTGACATTAACGAGTATAACAATATCAATTGATACTACTATTCTTATCATCATTTATTGTTATTATTATTAATTCATTCATTATAGCAGGCCTTATAGTCATGAATAAAGGTCTGTTTTATATCATCTGTAAGATCTTCAAGTTGTTGACTTGATGCTAGTTTGGTTTTATTGCTACTGCTAATGCTCTGATCGTTACTGACTATGCCAATATCCTTCTTAATTCCAAGAGAATCAAGTTCATTAAACCACCAATTTACATTTCCTGATTGTTCATTATTTTTTATATTGTAAGATCGACTATTACTGTTATCCTCATTGTCCTTGTTATCGTTATAGTTTTCTTCTTCTATCTCATTGTTTTTCGTGGGTATCTAACTTCAACTTTCCCACCGTTAAAACGATATACAATTCACTACTCATCGCAATTTGTGTTACAATACACTTAAAGCTTTCGACAAAAAAGTGGACCAGATGTTGCATCATATTCTGCAGTGTTCCTATTGAAGTAAGATACAATAGATCAAAAGCCATATTAGAACCATTATGCACATGGGTTACGTCCTTGTAAGAAAAAAATGACCACCCTCTATACTCATTACAAGGACACTCATTCTGTGAGACATGGCTGCCCCTTATGGTTCATGCATCTGCTCCAGACCATAAGGGGATTTCGTAATCATTGTTATTATTATCTATCGTTGATAACTAATCATCAACGTACCCAACAGTTTTAATGCAAAATCTAATTATCTAAAATTGTATTTGGCTTCTTTTAGGCCATAAGTCAATAGCTACCTGCAATGGTGTCTTACCTTTGGAAAATTTATCATAAGCTTGTACAAATAATGACTTGTGTTCCTGTCACTCTTTTTCTTCCTTTGCTCTGTTTACAATCTCTCCAATATCACGAAGAGACTTTTTCATCTCTTGTGCTATTTGTCCATAGTCCTTGTTCTGGTTAAAGTGTAGGTCTAAAATACGTTCCTCTCTTTCTTTCTTACTTGGTAGGCGATTTGAGTTAAATTCTATTGTCATATATATCTACTATAATTATAAAAGCCGCATTTAAAACAAAAATAACCTGTTACCACCTTGTATACCATGTTACCGACATGTTTTCACATGTAACCTCTTTGCTACCTCCCATTATCAAGTCGTTGTCATACATTACCATCTGTTTTCGCTTGTTATCACACAATTTCTGCTGAACTCAAGATATGGGTTTTATGAAGAGCTGGGATTTCATAAAAAATTTTGTATTAATTATTTAATAATTAATCAGGTAGAAAATCATTAAGATTGATAGCACTTTTAACTATGGCATATCCTCATAATGCCAGCATTTTACGAATAGACCTACTATATTATGACTCGCTTGAACCCTATTGGATGAAAGTTGAAATATTTGCAATGTGTCTCTCGCTTACATCTCTAGCATCTTGTTGCTGTCCTGGAGGAAAGAAGTCATCTTCATTCAGTAATATAAAAGAGACATTAGATAAACCACGCATTGCATCTTAATGGTGTCGGGTTCATCATCGACAAACATTATTCTGATTGTATTTGGGCCTAAATAATAAAAGCGAAATTTAAGTATATAAATTCTGTCATGATGAGTGTATAATTCTTCTATTATACTTCTGCTAGTTTCTCTATTGGCTCTCCACTTGGTAATGATGCATCCCTATCTACCTTATACTTCATCGATTCATTAACACCCATATTCAAAATGAATAATTCTTATCTGTACTAAGTACCGATCTAAATCGCACTTTACCATTCATCAATGATAACCATCGATTTCTAATGACAAATGTTCCCTGTTCATGTAGAGTACTATTAACAACGCATTTTGATGTAACAATGCCTAAATGTGAACTTTACCAATAATATCTCTTTTCTTCCTTTGATGGTAGGAAGTGTTTATCTAGCTGGTTTAATCTTCGCATAGAGTCATCATTTTTCTGAAGAGTAGCAAAAGAGGAATCGCTTCTAATGTTCTGTAAAAGCAAAAGCACTTGTTCAATTCTAACACCCTGTTTTATGTCATAGCCTATTTGTTTGCAGACATTTGTTATTCCGCCATAGCGTTTATTCTGTCTTTTCTCCCAACTACTAGCATTAACAGATAATCCTGTTACAAACTTGATTATTGTCTTTTCCATGTGCTGAACATGCCATTCTCTCATAGGAAAACTGTTTTGTATCAAAAAAATCATTAGTAGTTAGAGATTGAGATAACATACATGTAACTGTCTCAAAAAAACTGACGATTATATCCATTTAGGCTTTTCATTCTAATTCTTCTCTAACGACTTTGAAAAAACATCAAACCATTTCTGATTCATTCTCAGCATATCGTCAAATTGCTGTTCATATACTCTGTTTATTTTCTCATAACTCTTAGCAAACTCATTATAGAGGTCATTTACCCTCTCGATACTCTTAATAGATTCATTATACAAGTAGTTTACCTTTCTAGATTTATAATATAGTCTTTATGCAATTGGTTTACTTTGTCGAAGTTTTTAGTAAATTCATTATACATATCAAACCAAGCCACGAGTGAAGCATAATGTCACTAATTATACTTTAATTTTAGCAATATACCGGTTATATTAGCTCACATGAAGGTCTATCTTACTAGGATGATGACGTCTAGAGCTTGGATTACACATCTATTGAAAATGAAGTCTGCTGTTTGTGATGATAACGATCATGGTTTATGTAGTGGTAAATTCTACAAATACGACGACACTTCCAGAAAGAAAGTCAAGGAATTGTGTTCATGTCATTACAAGAAAAAAGAAGGCCTTAGATAATGCTATCGGCCTAGTAACTCGTATTCTTTTTCTATTATCTGAGATTAAGTTGCCTCCCCGCTAAACATATGAACATGTGTCATAACACTTTTTTTGAGTAGGAAAACACTTGGCTAATTAAATAATTTCAAAATATGCTAAATGATAAAGTATTTGGATTAGGTTCTTAACGAAACAAAATAATGGATAGTAGTTGTGTTGATGAAAGCCTTTGTTCATCCATTATACTTTGCGTGATATCGTTAATCTAGAATGTTGATGATAACAAGCTAGTTGATCTGGTTGCTGTTGTAGTATCTCTTGATGTTTGCTCAAATGTCTTTGCTGCATTAACTCCTATTCTTGAAACTTCCTTTAGATTATCTCTTGTATTCTGAACTGATGTTTTGAATGCATCTAGGTTTGAAAATACAGTGTCATTTACAATCCTTGCTGCAGCAACTGTGTTGTCTGTGACACTACTGACAGCCCTTGCATATGCATCAGTTGCCCTTCTAGGAGACATCCAATAATTCCAAAAAACACCATATGCGTTTTCTAGCGCTGGAACCCATACAGATTGTAGTGAGTTGATAATCTCTTTTTGTGATTCTAAAAAGTTATCAGCTATTTCTCTAGTTGTTTGAATGGTTTGTTCTTGGTATTCATTAGTAGCTTGAGTATAACGTGGAATTTGGCTTCTTGCTTCATCAGTTGCTCTTCTAATATTGTTCTTGGTCTCATCTAATGCCATATTAACAGAACGCTGTTGTTCTTGTTCTACTTGGGATATATTAGATACTGTTGGGGTAGTTGTTGATGTTGATTGTGTTACTGTATTTACTTCTTCATCTTTTCGTTGTTCTTTTCTTGTATTCGACATATTATTACTTTATTAACTGCGCCTAGACAGCATATAAACCATTGGTTTTTAATGGTGTTAAATCCCATGAAAAACCTCTGATCGGATTCTATTATATCAAAAGTAGAATTCAATCGGATTAATCGTCAGACCAATTGATATCAATCTGTTTATGTCTTCTTCTCTATCTACTAGCTATCATCACCAAGGCATCAGTTAAAATTTTCTCTCATGAATAATGTGGTGATAAGTGTGTAAATCTTCTTCTATACCTTATCAAACAAAAAAGAAGAAAACTGAATGTTATCTGATGTATGCGATACATATGATGCGCAAATTGATAGTCTACCACGAATATGTATATATTCCAAACGTTAACCATTTTGCATAAAAAGCATCGTATACATCATATCCATCATATTGTGATTTTTCTAATTCTATTGGCACAGGAACTCTATGTTCTAGCTGTATTTGCAAAAGCAGGTATATCTGAACATAGTATTTTATCTATTTGGAAATTATATAATATATCAATATCCTAATTACTATGCTTGCAGCTATAACAGCTATTATTATTTTTAGATTTCTCTTATTAGACTCATCCATATTTACGATGACATCATAGAATGCTATCAAACGTAAGTTAATAGCATATGCTAATAGAAACTATCAGAACCTAAAATATTGTATTAATACTTATCAGCTAGAAGTACAATAAAAAAGTTGTACGCACCTCCATGTAACCTTAATGGAGCTATGGTTATATGACTCAATTCTATCTCATATTAATAACAAGTAACCACACATCACTAACCTATATTTATGCACTATATAATGACGTATTCTATCCTTCATTTATGGCATAATTAGCAAGTTTTAATTAGTGGCAATGTCAGCTCAGTCACATGCAAGGAGTACAAAAAATAGCCTGTATCAAAAAAAGTAAACTAAGGTATGACGTATTGTCCCACAAATTCCTCGGAAGATAATATCATTTTCTCACGATTTTTCAATGCATATATATATCATTTAATAGTTTCACGGCTGATAATAACATCTATTTGATAATGTCTCCATATCTCTTTATCTCTTTATCTTCCTAACCTAAATATAAATTTATATCTCTATAAAGAGATATCTCTTTATTTATACATGGGTAAAATGAATATTATAATAAGTGACGATACCGAAGAGCGATTTAGAAAAGCTGTATCTAATTCAAAGGGTATGAAGAAAGGCAATATCTCAATAGCGATAGAAGAAGCGGTAGATTTATGGATTGAAGAGCAAAAACGCAAGGAACATAATAATAGAAAGAGATAGCATTGCGTTTCATTTTGTCGCTAGTTCTACTGTAATTTTATCTACTACAGTGTATTATAGTAAGTCTATACCTACCTATCTTAACTAATCGGTGCCTGTAATTGGATATTTACTCTTAGTTCCTTTCGCCTCGCATTTGAACACAATCATTACCTGTTTATTCTCCTGTTTCTAAAAATAAATCTAATTACTCTGATAAATGCACTATCGCTTTCCCCTTTTGATATGCTCCTTGCAATAACTGAAAAAACAATAGATAGGCCTGCTGCAGATGAC
>JBKPMK010000210.1:0-1581 GCA_046732115.1 Thermoproteota archaeon | reverse complement strand
GTCTTTTGATTGGTAGGTTTGTCGTTTTGCTTATAGAATGGTTCTCCTATAGTGATACTTGTTATATTAGGTGTAGCTGAACTAGTAGCAGCAGAACCACCATCAGAATTTTGTATTGTTGTAGTACAATTGTTATCGGCACATGTTGTCATTATACACTTGCCGTTAGTGCAATTTGATTGAGTAGACTTGTTTGCCCCACTTATCGATGATTGCGTTGTTGTCTGTTGATTGGTTGTGCTTGTTGATGGTTGTTGATCGATTCCGCTTTGTGTTTGATTAAATGATTTATTAATTGCGTCTGACACCTTTTCCTTTATAATATTTGATAGCGAGCTGGCTAGATCATTGGTTGATGCGCTTGCTTGCTGCATTATAATATTATTTGATGCAATAGTGCCATTAACAGCAAAAATAGCAAGAACTGCCAATAACCCAAAAAGCAGTGTATTAACCTTGGTATTTTTTGGTAATTTTCCAACTGCTAAAATATCCTCAAGCATGATTCTAATCATGCACGTAGGAGAGGAGTAATGATACTTTAACATTCTGGTATTGCTGTAATCTAGGTCGAGTCAATCGAGTTCAGCTCCAGGATCACAATAGCAGTAGCTGGGACCTGCTGTAATCTTCAGTTATTGGACCAACATATTCTATCGTAACTGCCTTTTAGTCAGCCTATTAGGAGGTGTATAAAAAGCGGTATCCTGTTTATTGTCAATGAAAGATATGTCTTGGAACTGACCGCCTGGAGATCTTACTTCTGTTACTAATGCGATGTCACAATTCTGTAACAAGCAACTATGGAACAAGCCACTCATAACTTTCATGTTGGGTCCTGCTACCTTGATTCCTACATGGCAGTTAACAGCACTGCAATTAATGTACTTGACATTGCTAATCATAGGGTCACCGTTTATAAAACCACCCTGAATGTCTACACGACCAGGCTTGGCATTGTAGGCCCTGCAGTTAATGTAAGTGACTCCAGCTATTCCGAGTTCTGAACCCCCTGAATCTAACTTGAAGCACGAGGCAGTAACCGAAGAAGGAGCATTGAACCCTTTGTCTGCAATACAGTTTTTAAATGTAATAGCACTAGTTGTTGGTATATTTCCTAGGCACGCAAAAGAATCATCATATGAACCAAAGGTATAGCAGTTCTCGATAACAACATTTTGGCTATTGTTAGATAACGTAGGACCAGCCGCATCGTGAAATGACTGACAGTTTCTAATCACAGCCCTATTTACATTGCGACATTCGATTGATAATCCAACGGATCTAGTCCGGACGTTTTCGACCAGTAAATTGTCAACGTTGTTTATTCTAAGACCATCAATACTCAAGTCATCGGCTAGATATCCTTCAGCTGTCTGGCTGCCGATGAAACTCAAATTTCTGATATTCAGGTTATTTATATGATTTAACTGCCTATTATTCCTGCTATCTTCTGTGCTACGTGAAAAAATTCCGACATATCGAGGATCACGCAGCCCTGCAGTATGAATATTTCTGGCGTCGAAAATGGCGTCTCCTGCAGCTGAATTGCCTTGGATACTGAGATTGTTGATATCTGGA
>JBKPMK010000209.1:0-3398 GCA_046732115.1 Thermoproteota archaeon | reverse complement strand
TTCTTTTTTGTTAAAGCATCTTTTACTACTATAAATTCCTGAACTTGTGTATGACCTGCACTTGGTGCTCTATGAGCATTTTTGATCAGGTTGGTAACTATTTTCTCTGGAATTTGTTGTCTGTTTGAATCATATTCCCTTATCATCCTTCTCCTTTTTACGACTTCATCAAAATCCATGTTTACTTAGATAGTGTCTTTATTGCTGTTAAAGCTCTTTGTGGTGTGAGTTAGTTAATAATTAATACATATGTGTTCACTAATATATAGGGTATAATGGCTGCAGCTTCAAATCGCAAACGTTCTGCTAAAGAATATCGCTGTAGCATATGTAACAAAATTTTTGATAGTGCAGAGATATTAAACTCGCATGTTACTATGGAGCATAGTCAGAAAAGTCATGCTCCTGCAGGTGTAGGCTAGCAAATACTGACGGATGAGTTGCTTTGTGACTTCGAAATCTGTTTGTGCGGCTTATACTTGTATCAAGCAAGAAGAAGATTTCGATAAATACAAACAATCTTTTGCAGCTAAAACAATGAATATCTGAAATAAATGATAAATCTCCCGTTAATTTATTAACATAGGGTAGATAGAGGTTTGTTATCTGACAAAGACTTGGCAAAGTTAAGCCATATTCTATCTTATGCTCTCAGACATAATCCATTGAAATATAATTTAGTGTTAGATAAAGAAGGCTGGACATCTATAAGTGAATTGTTGATTGCATTATCTTTACATCATCATGACCATCATCGTAGCAACGGATGGTTACGCAATATTGAAAAACAGAATCTTGAGAACATGATTTCTAGGTCAGATAAAGCAGAGATTGATTATTTTTCTTTGATAAAGAAGCAGTAAAAATGGTGGCTGCTCAGATAGCAAGTAATTGAATTATTCAGTATTCTTAGATCCCTGCATTATTTCGTAAAGGAACCATTTTCGACGCTCTGTCTTGTCCAAAATGTCCTGGAGCAGGTTGCTAGTAGGAGAATCTCGGTTCTCATCGCATACCTCTATTGCATCACGTATCATCTTCGCGATATGGCCGTTGTCTTCCATCAAGATCCGAATCATTTCTCCAGGAGGTACCAAGTTGCTGTTGTCGTCTTCTATGGTTTGAAGCTGATCTATGTGACTTATACTTCGTATCGTCGTACCGCCTACTCTTCGCACACGTTCTGCCATTATGTCGATTGATTCCAGTATTGCTTCAGCGTGCTCATCGAACAATTCATGATAGTCTATGAAATGTGAACCATAGAGATGCCAGTGGAAGTTTTTTGTCTTTACATAAAGCGCAAAAGCATCTGCAATAAGTGGATTAACTGCATCAGTTATAGCTTTAGTCTCCTTTTGAGAAAGGTCAGTCTTTGTAGCAAGCTGAGGTGGTACGGGATGCGATTCAATTTTGGTTTTTGTTGATTGCATTTATTTGTACTCCTTTAAACCCTCACTGGGGTTTAGTATCTATTGCTTAATAGACTTTCTACCATCTAGCTTACTAATAATAAGTTTAGTAGTTTAGCGTCGAAGAAGGTAAAGAACGTAGATAGATTACGCATATCACTGCAGGTAATTAGATCAGTTGCTGCTATCTTTATAATGATAAAACTTCAATGCCAACCTAAAAGCATCAAATATATCGTTGTACGATGTAGATTCCTTATCCAGTGTCCCATCATTGTCTACCGCAGTTCTCAAAGCTGTTATTAGTTTGTCAAATTTATCAGGATTAATAGCAATCTTTCGAGGTTCATGTTCTAATATCATCTTGCAATGTCCTAACATTGCCTTGTGTTCCTTGTTGAAATTCACAGGAACTACTTTCATATTAGCGATGGCAGCCTCATCTGCAAAGCCTTCTGCTTTATAACGAGTGATCACCTTATCGTATTCAGCATCTTCACCTATCTGGAGCTTTAATGATCTGATAAAGGAAGGATTAGTACCGTCAATGTATGTTTTATCCACCTGATACTTTGACATTAATCCATAGACTAAAGATAACATCTCATTATAGTCCGGTCTATGGTATTCTTCTGCATGTAGTATTTGTATATGGTTATCCAGCCACTGCGTTACTACAACACCAAAAGCAGAGCTACCGTATCCTGGGTCGATACCCATTGATCTGGAAGTAAAGGAGTAATATGGATTGAAGTTATCAGGGTTGTATTTCCTACCCTTTTCAATTGCTACTTCAATGTCTTTGGTATGGAAGACATTACCTATCTTGCCTAAGTATTTGAGGTTGTATTCTCGCTCAAATGATGGTGATTGCTTGGCTTTCTCTATCTCCTCTGCAGTGTATATCTTACCAATGCCATAAGTATAATCCAGAAATATCCTTTTGTAAAGACAAGTATCTTCAGATTCTTTTTCTATTTGCTCAAACAAACCATCGGGTGCATTTGGAGTTGATACCATTACAATATAAGGATTTGATTTTGCTATGTAGCGCTCGCTTACATCTCTGGCATCTTGCTGCTGCCCTGGAGGAAAGAAGTCGGCTTCATCTAGTAGTATGAAGGATACGTTTGGCAATCCTCTCATTGCATCTAAATGATGGGGGATCATAGATAACGTTGATGAATATAAGGAGGACATAGAAGAAGACATACTTAATAATACTTTACTAAAAAACGAACAAATAAAGAAACTAGATGAAGTACTTGAGAAAATAATGAAGGACAAACAATACAGCAGCAGCAGCAAGTCGAGGCGATAACAAATAAATGAACGAAACTGAATTTCTAGAACGACTGAACAATGCAGGAATCAAGGTAGATAGTAAGTTGAACATCTATGGTGTAGGCTGTCATGAATGCGTGTCATACATGATGGAAAGCGATAGCAATAATAATCATAATTCTACCATCAAGTGGGAAGTTACGGTACGCGGTAAGATGGATGGAAAGGATTACGAGTTTAAAAGCTTAGAGGATGCACAAGCAGCAGTTGAACAACATCGAAGCAAAAAGCCACTACACAATCCTTACGTGGCTGCCAAACCTGTCGTGGAATATCTAACTCATACAGACAAATAAATGATGCGATACAGAACAACAAAGCAAGCCGAAATCATTAGAATTCACTCTGTAAATGGACATACAATTGCGTCTGATAAGTGTGCTTTTAGATGTCGAACAATGGTAATGAAGACGATAAAGAATCAAGAGAACCTGATTATGAAAATGATAAAAATCAATTAGAAGAAGAGCAGGAAGAGGAAACTGGTGAGGCAACAACAAATAAAGTTTTCTGAGTTCTGAGCTAAGCAGAATCACTAAATGCAGAGACAGCATCAGATAATAATGTCTACAATACTTTAATCTCTTTTTGCTCTTTTCACATTAAACCTACCTTCCACAAAGACTGGTTCTTCAATTCCCC
>JBKPMK010000208.1:0-3113 GCA_046732115.1 Thermoproteota archaeon | reverse complement strand
CCTCATTTCTGAGGCGTCAATTTCTCACAGGAACTGTTGCTTGCTATTCTACAACTGAACTATTTTATTTATAAGTTTTTCAATAAGAACAAGAAACAACAATAGTGAAAGTATCTGTAATTTCGGCTACTCCTAAAGAGGAAGAATTAGAAAAACAAATCAACCAATTTATAGAAAATCTAGATGAAAAATATCGCATAGTGGATATAAAATATAGTATAGCTATGATGGGTCTTATGCACTATTCTGCGATGATAATATATGATTTGAAGTAGATAGATAGATAATATCTCACTCACTCCCCGCCGCTCTAGTGTCTCATTATATTTTATCTGACGTTTGTAGATGCATTCGTTTCCCAAATGAGAAAGGTCGATAATCCCCCTAGTTATAATATCGCTAGAGCTCCTAATATCAAACATAATTCACCCGAAGTCAAAGACGTATGTTATTTTGCCGAGAGGATTAGAACCGTGTTAGAGGTTAAAAAAAATCATCTTAGAACAGCGATGCAGAAATCAAATAATCTCCCAAATATTGATATGATTATGGTTAGAATACAAGCTTTAGAATGGGTTCAAGCCAAAATACAGGATTTAATTCTTGATAATGTAACAACAGATTACCCGTTCTACGACGAAGCATAGAGCGCCGATTAGTTTGGTCTAGGTAGGGTTTTACAGCCTAAAAAGCCAAACTAACGATAGATGCGTTTCTGCAATATTCGTTATTGCAGCCTCAATCTAAGTGCAGTCAAGTAAATCCAAACCTTTTGTTCAGCTCATCTACCATTCTTGCCATTTTGTCCAGGTTATCGTAATCCACAGCTTGTTTAAAGTCGTGCAGTTCCTGCTTTAGTGCTTCATACTCTGACTTTTTCACCTTGAGCATTTCATTTTCCCGCTGCAGTCGCTTGCTGTTGTCGATTGTCAACCAGTCGATAGAGTCAAGATATCCAGGACTTTTGTCATGGCCTTCAAGCAAATCTCTGTATATGCCGTTTGAATCAGGCCGCAGTTGTGTATAGGGGTCCTTAGAACCAGGCAACTTGTGGCCCATGCAGCGCTCATTCCATGTGGGAAACATACCTGAAATGCCGCAGTTTGTATCAAAGAACCTGCGAAACCCATTGGTCATTGGAACTTCACGCCTGCTGTTTACCCTCTCTTTAGTAGGCGGCAGCAACGCTGTTCTCAGGCCTGATTGATACAAGACTTTAGTTATCGCCTTTTTGACAGTATATCTTGACAGTGGCTTTGGTGACTTGACTAGTATAGGATATCTACTATCAAACTCCGTCCTGAGCAATGGCGATTTGGCAGTTATCTCTTCACCACAACGCCTGCGCCAGTTCAGATATTCGTCTATCCACTTGCGACATTCCGGTGTGCAAAAAGTGTAGTAGTGGTCGCTTTTGGAATATGCATATACGTGGATTTGGTATAAATTGTGCTCCAGTACTGGGGTTAAATCGTCACATTTGAGATATTTCGTTTGTCCTTTGGGTCAGGAGCAAAGCACAGAGCGCCAACACGCATACCCACTTGAACACATCAAGAGAATCATTACTTTGGCTCTAGTATCAGCCTCATCAAGCAGTCTTGATATTTGCTCGTGTGCATATGGCTTTGTACCATAGTCGGCGTCCTGTAGTTGCTGTTGACCGTCATCGTCTGGCGATGACATGTAACTTCCTATCATGCTTCTGTTAGGTATCAGGTAGTTTTGTTTGTAAAATTTCATTAAAGCGGTGAGGTATGCTTTTTGAGTGCCATAGGAGCGGTTGTTATCCTTAAGCCATACGATAAAAGCAATGATGTCTTTAGTGATTTGTTTTTCGTCTTTACCCTCAACTAGTTTGTGGTATTCGCCCTGTCTTGGTGGTATGCCTTTGAACCTCATAAACGCATGCACTTTTGAATGATATGATAGGTCTGTGTCATAGGCCCTTATCGAATGTTTGAAGTTGAAGTAATAACCATCTTCTTCTGGTGATGGTTTTGCATCTTCATAGTTTGGATTTGGTGGTGGTGTTGTAGTCATATAACACTTTAGACATGTTTAAAAAGCACGTAGTAGTATAAATGGACACCAAGTAATCTCCATAATCTTAGATATGGATGCTTCTAGTTATTTCTATTGATTGACCCAAAAACGTTGAAATAGCAATTCCAATGACTATGGTACAAGAAGAAATTCGGGGCCATACGTAGTAATTGTGCATATATTAGCTAATACTGCTGTTGCCATAAGTAGACCCATCAGAGAGATTCCACCGTACATATTTTGGTAGTTAGATAATCTGCTTCTTTTCTTATAGAACACTTTTTACATTTACTGTATATTTCAAAAATTGTTTATCCTGAGCTATGTCTAGGAACGTTCCTTTAATTGGGATTCCTTGACCTCTTGCTGCCAATTATGAATCAAAGTAACTTCAACTGTTTTTACTTGGTGAGCACTTGATTTTCTATTGTCTAATACAAATGCATGTGAATCACTTGTAGTAGGCTTAAAGACGTCATTAATCTTTAGTCCACTTTTGATGTAATATAAGTTAATTTTAGAGCTTTCATGATTTTCCTTCCACGCCTGAATATCTTTCCTACTAAGGATTAGAACTTGTATTTCGTCATCAGAATTCTTTACTTGTACATCGAAAGCGAGTCTATAATCAAACATGAGTATAAGATTTACACCAAAATATAATATCTCGTAGCCGCTGGCTTTTCCAGGGGGTATATTAAATTCACTAATGTTTCTCAGAACATGGGGAAGAACTTTCATTAGTAGGTAAAGAAAGCAGGTATGTTAATTATCTTGTACTTTCATAACGAATCCTGAAATGATCTCAAAGGGAGTCTTTTTCTTAGCGTTAGCTATAATTTTAGTATCTGTAATCATTTGGATTTTTAAACAAGTAATCATTTTTCATTAATCGTGTGTCTATTTGTTGAATATGCTTAGTATGTGTCTACTACATGAACAATTACTATAAGTCAGGCTCTTCGAGATTATCATAGAAAGGGATCCATTGGCGAACAATTCATCATCCGTAGAGTCGTCGTTAGAGACCTTAGGAACGAAGACAGCTGTATCAGCAGGAATAGTCC
>JBKPMK010000207.1:0-1323 GCA_046732115.1 Thermoproteota archaeon | reverse complement strand
AATCATATCTTTTCTTAGACCATGTAATTTTATGCAAAGATAAGGTAGTTTCTCAGGAAATACTGCTGGATGAGGTCTACTTTCTTGAATTGTAGAATATGGAATAAACCATACATTGCCTCTGTCCCTTTTATCTTGTGTTGCGGATTTCCACCTTCCTATATTTGTTTTATCCTGATAAGGTACACCTATGGCTCTTTTATCTAGTTTTACATTTCCACCTTTTGTAAGATGGAAAATATATTCATGAAGATCAGTCAGATATCTTTCACTAACTATTGGTTTGAAGTGACCTATTGAATAATCTTTTATAGTATTCATTTTCCCAATGTCTGTTTTTTCAAATGAAATAGATTTTATCCAGTGAATCGTATTTTGTAACTGATACTTTGCACGTTTAAACCGATTGATTACCTCAAACGGAAGCATAGGGTCAGAAGGTGTTCCACTTAAATTAAGGAAGAACGAACCATTATCTTTTAAAATTGAGTAACTCAACTCGGCTATGTCATAAAGCCAATCTAGATAGTTTTGCCTTTCCTTATTGTCATTGTATAGGCCATACGCTTTGTTTAGATTATACGGAGGAGACGTTACGATAACATCTATATTCACTTTACTAGAACTAAGTTTTTTCATAAAGTCCTTGCAATCTTCATGATAGATGTTATTTAGATCAATCACTTTATAATCCACTTATAGAGGGCAGCTAATAAACGTCTTTTGTTTATAATTTTTCGTACAAACATAGTGAAGAATCATCAACAATTCTATAGGTTTTTACATATTATGCATTAGTCACAGACTGATGCATTCTTCTATTTTTTACACATTGCAAATGAAGTAGTCTGATGTATCTTGGACATTCTGTTCTAATTCGTGTTCATTCTTTTCTTCTTCATTATTAAATTCCCAATCGCAATATTAGTATTTAATGTATGGAATTAACCTAATTGGAATGTTGAAAATATGTAGTTGGGCTTTAATCACTAAATATATTTTTTATTCGATACTGCTCTTGCCCAATTTTCTATCAGCAGTATCATTAACATACTATTTACAAGGTTCCTCCAATCACTGACTTTCATTTCTTCTCTATCATATTTGTCCTTGTAGGTTCTTCAAAGACATAAGCTTCGATTAATGTATCTGTAGTAAAACGAAAGCCTGATTTCCAAAGGAGATCTAGTACAATGATCACTTCATCGATCGAATAATATGATCAAATAAAATGATCGAAAGTACGGCTCCTTATAAATATCAGATCTAATAAAACATTCTTATGAAATATAGAAGCAGAACTGACATAGTTGGGTTAATTCT
>JBKPMK010000206.1:0-1866 GCA_046732115.1 Thermoproteota archaeon | reverse complement strand
ACCGCCAACATATTTAGAAAAATGGTTGGTCTTCCTTCACTGAATTGGCAAGATGCTAAGCAGGAGTATGACAAGCTAATTCAAACAAATATTAATCCTGCAATTCCAGCAGAGCAAAAATCACTTTCTGATTATTTGTAGGTATGTTTATGCTATTGCTAAGTTCAGAGAAGCAGCGGATGATGGAACAACATGCTATACCACAAATTTAGATTCATGTAGAGAAGTCCTTCTTCTTTTTATTTTTCTTCTCTTATTGTTTTGGTCAGCTAAATTTAGAATGTCAATTCTGGATTTACTATTGTTAGCGGAACTTCTCCTTGAGCAAACCTTTCAACGTTAGTCGCTATTATTCTAGCTATTGCATCTACTGAATCTGCAGTCCATCCTGCAATATGCGGTGTAAGTACAAAATTATTTAGCTTTAGTAATTTATCGTTAGGGTTTGGTGGTTCTTCCCAAAACACATCAAATGCGGTTCCAGCAATTTTACTGTTTGATAATACTGTGTATAGCGCTTCTCTATCTACTATGGCAGCGCGTGCAACATTTACTAGGTATGCAGATTTCTTCATCAAAGCAAGCTCTTTTGCACCAATCATGTTCTTGGTTTCTTCTGTAAGGGGAGTATGTAATGAAACGTAGTCTGCTCTAGAGATAGATTCTGAAAGTATCTCAGGTCCTCCGAGGCTATCTACAAAGAATGCTTTATCGATTCCTTGCTTTTTCAAAAAAGGATTCTTTGTTACTGCAATAACATGCATACCAAAAGATTTTGCTCGCTTTGCAACCTCCAATCCTGTTGCGCCAAGTCCTATGATAACAAGTACTTTCCTTTGAATTTCAGAACCCAAAGTACTAGTCACTGTTCTCTCAAATACTAGACCATTATTGCTATTTTTGTCATTATTAGCCAGAAGCTTTACTTTCACGTTTTTTGCTAGATACAATATGAGAAAAAGAGTGTGTTCTGCTACTGATACAGCATTAGCAAGAGGAACATTTGCTACCAGTATTGATTTTGAAGTACAGTATCTGATATCTACATTATCCACACCTATGCCTGTCTGTTGTATTAATTGTAAGTTTGTACATTGGTCTATGAATGATTTATCTATAATGCCAAAACCATTTACAATCACCGCTGCGTCTACTATTTGTGGCAATATTGGTTTTTTATAATCAATAGTTTCTGCCGCTAGTCCAACCTGATTTAATTTTGCTAATAGGATTTCATTTAAATCAGAAGAACGGGTCAAAAGCTTTATTTTCATTGATATGAACCTGTTGTAAATATCATTGTAGCACCCCTAGTATTATAGTATTAAATGACGTGAGTAGAAACCTAATCTAATCTACTCATATTCTCCACACCGGTCTAGTGTATCGTTATATTTTATCTGCAGCTTGTAGGTGTCTTTTAACTTATATTTGAATATCAAGCTAATTGAGTGCAAGATGGAGGAAAGTAATTGGATAAATCAACTAACTATGGGAATTGTAGGTATTCAGCATATACTTGAGGATGTAAAGATGTATTCTACGAAGAACGATAGTGTAAAACAATCATACGATGAAGCCGTTGATAAGGTAAAAGATGCAAGAGAGGCCATTCATAGATTTGCTACAATTTATAATAAAGCACAATAATTGACTGAATCCTTATGTTTTGTTTAAGTATTCTATCTGAGATACATGTCCGACAGGTGCGGGTACAGCATATTGTATAGGTTTCCATGCTGGACATATGGTTGCAGACCAATCACAGGCAAACCTCAAATAATCAGCTTAGTACAACCAGAGAAAAAATATACTACTATACTTCTTTTTATTTCAAGACTAGTCAATAATCAAAGTTATTTAGCC
>JBKPMK010000205.1:0-3668 GCA_046732115.1 Thermoproteota archaeon | reverse complement strand
TGGGTAGAAACAGGGTATCATGATAAAGATATATCAATTACATGGCAGCAAATAGCAGCACTGCAGCAAGATGGCAATGATATTGAGGCACACACCATGACTCATCCGAATTTAAATGATTTGTCGTCACAAGCTGATTTGAATTACGAAATAGGTCAATCAAAACAATGCTTAGAAAATCATGGATTCAATCCCACAATTTTTGCATATCCTAATGGCAAAGGAGCTGATAACCCAAAAGTTGTAAACACGGTTGCTAAATACTATGATTTAGCCAGAACTGATACCAAACCATCTGCACTTGCATTTTTGAACTGTGATGGGAATAATGGCGAACAACAACAACAACAACAACAAACTGATTGTAGTGCACGTTTCAGTGGTGGCACATTAACCCCTTCAAATAGATATTCTATCAATAGTTGGGCTCACAAGCATATTGAGGAGAGCTGCTCTACTAATAGCGCTGACAATAGCGACATTGGCACCTGCACAACTGTTCGCCACGAATATAATAACGCTCAGATGTTTCATAAATTCGTCACAGCTGTCAACAGCCAAAATAATTATAATAACAGGGATGGTATGATAAGAGCAATACCTATAATTGTATATCATACTCTTGTAAACTATCAAGATTTAAGCGATAGCAATAGACCCATTGATACTACTGTGAATCTGTTTGATGCTGAGACGAGATATCTGTATGACAATGGATTTAAAGTATTGACTATGGCTGACCTTGGGTATGATACAAATAGCAGAAGTGTATACATAAAGGCTACTTGATGAAGTTAGACATATTCACATCAATAAATAAATAAATAAATAAATTATAATCCAGCCTATGATTCTTCCCTGTTCTAGTCTATCTGATAGGCTTTCGCTCATGTCTAGACATAATATATACATAAGATATATTTATGTGTTTAGACATTGTATAGACATATGGCTGTATTCAAGACAAAATTAGTAAAATGGGGTAATTCGGTAGGTGTAAGCTTGCCAAAACCACTTAGACATACATTAAATCTTGAAGCTGGTGATGAAGTAGAATTGATTGATAAAAATGGTTATGTAATGATTAGGAAAGGTTCTTGATTATATTGACCGAATTCAGAACCTTTGGATGCACTACTGCGGGTCACCATTTCAAGCTGTACAACCTGATGATGTCCATACCATAGTATTATCTGCACCCTGTCCTAAAGGGGACAGTATTGAAATGCCAATAGAGTGTAAAAACTGTCATTATAGAAATACTTTACAATGGGATAGAAAACATGATGATAGCACAGCAAAGGTCACGAAAGTTAGTAATTTAACCTATCCTTGATTTTTGCGTCATATCCGTTATGATGTGGATTTTTTAGGTGTTCTTGTGCAAAGTTTATTCTATGGTTAAGAGTGCTAGATTTTAGCTTGATTGATTTTTCTGTCAATGCACTATGGCGCCGTGTATAAGGATTAAATGGTTTATTCTGTGAATCAATAATATTATTATTATTATAATAATAATCCAATGTATGAATTTGCTAGAGTTAAAAGTTCTCTTGATTCCCTAATATGATCCAATATTTTTTTAGAGGCAACTTCATTTTTCGCATGAAAAAAAGAAACTTTAGCTCTAACACATGCTTTATAACACATCCAAAAATAAAGAATATTTTCCAAATTTCGGTCATTGCTTTTTTCTATATATTTGGAGACAAAATGTTTTCTAAAGTCCGTTCTCTTATGATGATCAAGGTCCATGGAAAGATGGGCTACGTCTTCTGCAATATCGGCGTATCTTAAAGAATCATTAAATTCAAGTCTATCATACATATAAAACCTATTCTTAATAATAAAAATATTTTTTAGGTACAAATCACCGTGTATATCCCGAATCTTACCCTCTCTGATCCTCGAGTAAAATAAATCCTTGTTATCATTTATAAAATTAATTAGCGTTGATTCAAATTTAGGATTAATTTTTTCTAACTTTGAGAGAGTTCTAAAATTCTCTTTTATTTTGTTTTTTATGAATTTAGGTTGTCCATAATTTTTTATTTTTGTACTAATAGTCGTAGTGGAGTGGAATTTAGCAAGAGTTTCTGTCAGTCTTTCGATACTTTTTAAGTTAACTTTATTGGATGAAATGAGATTATCCATTCGAAATTTCTGAGGAATCTCAAGCATTTTGACTGCATATTCCAAGGCTTTGCCTTTGTGTTTTTGGTCTGCAATCCTAATGTTGAAGCTATCATTATTATTTCTACTACCATGTTTGTCATCATCATCTTTGTTGCGATCTTCTTGTATAATTTTAACAACATCCTTATACATATCATGACATAGAATTTTATTGAGTCTAACTTCTCTTTGGCAAAATCTTTTTCTTAGCGCAAGAGTAGAAAAGTCAAGAACGTTACCAAACTTAAGTTGTTTCTTTATTTTATACGCATACGAACCGGTTAGGAATATCCATGAAACATGGGTTTCTTCGAGTTTAATTTTTGAGACCCTATGCGGATAACTACTTTTTGCTTGAAGTCCTGCAACTACTTTTTTTTGTTGTATTGGATTAATTCCTTCTCCTTCTCCTATACCATGTGTGCCTATCATTGTTTTCCTTCTGTTGTTGTCATCGTTGTTGATATTGATGGTGCTATCGCTTTTGCAATTTCTTTTGAAGAATGTATGCTTGTGTCAACTACAATATGTCTGGCACCTTTTACCGGTTCATAGATTCTTTTCATTTTTCTGTAAACTGAAATATCCGCATCAGAATAGCTATCTTGTCTGTTTTTTAGCCTACTAATTGCTATTTCTTCTGGGCATGTGCATTCTACTATGCATAATTGATCTTGTGTTAGAGATAGCCTTTCTATTACCTCTTTTCGTGAGCTTTCTCTGTTAAAAGTGGCATCGAGTATACAATCTATACCTGCTATATGAAGATATTTTGCTAGTAACAACATAACATCATAAATTAATCGCCTTTCTTGTTTTTTATAGGTAGGCTGTGAAATCAATTCCTTTCTGATTTTGTCAGTGGATAAGACGACAGATCCTTTAATTATGGCTTCAAGATCTTTTGCTATTGCAGTCTTACCAACTCCCGGTAACCCGCAAATGATTATTATCATTTAATATTGAGCCATACAAAGTATTACTAACTCTATTTTAGAGGTATCATCGAACTATTAAGACAGCTACAATTACTATTGTATTATAGATAAGACTAGCCTCTTACATATATGCTTGATACTATAACATAATGAACTAGTGCCTTAACGTCTATTCTTACTTAGATGGTGTCTTTATTGCTGTTAAAGCTCTTTATGATGTGATTCTCTTTCTAAAAAACAATTGAACGGAAGTAGGTTTAATATATTATTAGACGTAACGGAGTGATTAAAAACCATCATATTCTCTGAGGATAAAAGTGTCAATACAAGTCCAAAGTTTATGGGAGCAATGGTGGCAGCTGAGGAAACTGTGGAAATCCAGGAATCTGTGGTAATTCAGGTATAGGACCTAGTCCAGGAGACTGATTTTGGTCCTCTGAAGAGGACGAAGCGGCACTTGCAGAGGGTCTTGTTTGTAAAGTCGCTGTTAGGTCCATTATCTGTCCATTTCTATTTACTGTAAGCTTGATATTATCTCCCACATTCTTTTGCGAT
>JBKPMK010000204.1:0-9303 GCA_046732115.1 Thermoproteota archaeon | reverse complement strand
TTTCTTGCAAAAGAACAAGCTACTGGTAATATAGAAGATGTCAATAAAGTTACAACAGACATAGCAAGATATGCAGCTTCAGGTGGAGATAATATAATAGGTTTATTGGAGCAAACAGTAGCAGCAGCACAATCATCACCATCGTTATCAATAATACCACCATCCTCACAACAACAGCAACAACAGCAACAGCAACAGCAACAACCTTCACAATCACCAACATCTTCTAGTACCATTGCTTCTTTTGGCAATAATAGTAACAACATTAATGACAATAGTAATGCCTCCTTCATGGCCACCTCTCCGCAAATAACATCTCACGTAGAGTCACAAGGGTCATCAACAGCGCTCTCCCAGACTAGAGGATCACCCGTTTCAGAGCTACCACCATATAACGCAGTACAACAGAAACAACAACAAATACCGCAATCACAGCTCACAGAATCGCAACAGCAACCACAAAAACAAGAAGACCAACAACAGACAACACTAGCAGTATCGTCGGCACCAGAAGGGCAACCGCAAAACCAGCCTCAAAGCGATATCAATCCGGCCACATCATCGTCATCAAATTCATCGTCAATATTATTATCATCAATACCCATGCTGGTAAATTCTCAAAATCGGCTACCAGCTCAACCACAATCCATCCAAAATTCTTCTCTTACTTTGCCACCCTCTCAAGGATCATTGTATCCTACCTATGACAATAATGGAAATAATAATGCGTATGACTACAACAATACTAGCAATGCAAATAATAAAGCCAATAAAGCTGCAAATTCATCTCCGCAAAGTACGATTAAGATAACCTCAAGTGACCAACCAACCAAACCTATTTATCCGAACTTGTCATTCTCGATGTCAAATTCAACGATACAACAAAACAAAGATGGCGGACGGGAGCAGGTCGAACAGCGAATTCAAGAAATCATGAATCAATTCAATCCTGTTAAGAGAAACGACGGAGCAACTCTTCCCACCTACATAGAAAGTAATTAGATTACTGCAACGCTATTCAACTAGAATATTAGAAAGAATTTAATTAAGTGGAGCTTGTTCACTCCCTATTAAAAAATCATTACATGACAATCCAAACAAGGAAAAAAGCATAGAAGGCTTAAGAACCAGTCCGCGGCTAAGCATATTTGCAAGGCGAATCGATTTCATCACAACCGCGGTAGTTTGTCTCGTCTTTGCTATTTGCACCTCGAATAATATTATATCGAAGACCCTGCTTTGCAGATCTCAAATGGTAAAGTACTAACCACGCATCAGGAGGTCGATAGATGAAACCAATTATTAGTAACATGTATCAATATCATTTGTTTCCTGTGCTCTTTATTTTTATTCTAATTAGCTTTGCAGCTTTATTTGATGACATTCGAATTATTCGGCGCGTGAAAGAGAAGAAAGGCATTCATTCTTGGATGTGTGAATCTTATTACGGCCATTCTGGTAGATGACTTTGGATGGTTTTAAATAGGTGGTTGGTTCTGCTTGAAGAAGATCCTAAAGCAGGACTCCTCATGCAATCCACCGACTGGACATCCATTCACCTTGGCGTTATTGAGATAAAGAAGTTTGTGATACCAAACTGGTACTTACTTGCCATAGCGATGGCATTAGCAGGACCTGTGACGATGACAGGCAAGTAAATGAATATGTGCTAAGTTTAAGTATGGTGGATCTTTTCCATAGTTTGTATTATTTACATCGAAGCACATATTCACATTGGAGCACAAGCCGCCTATGGAAATACCACATGCTCATATTTACCGTTAAAAAATGTCAATAATTAATTTGCTTTTCGAGGCTACTATTGCTTATCTTAATTGTATCGTTTTGTTTGCGATATCCCTCGCCTTGTAGTATTGTTGGACCCTTCCGTCGGTACAAGCATCAATCATTCCTCTTGCACCATCTTGAGTGCAGAGTTTATTTACAACGGGCAATAATTCGCTATCACAAATAGATGTCCCGTTAGGTAAGGATCTTAAACAAAAGTCAACTACCTGGTTTAACCTAGCGTTAACAAAGGCATTATTGCTGTTATTGGCACTTGTCGGAGCTTTATTGAAAAAAGACAAAGTCCCTGCTGCTACTGAAGAAATAAGCACAACCATAATTATGATAACCAGTACTTTTTTTCCGCTCATTCTCATTATGTGTGGCGTCCAATTGCAATTACCATCGATATATATATAAACCAAAACGCCCGCCGCATTATTTATAATTTTTAGTTATTTTGACATTTTTGGGACATTCGTTACTCACGACATTCATTATTATGTTTTTTAATTGAAAATCGAAAATGTTAGGTTCCGTTTGCTACAGATATTACTAGCCATGAGTGGCTGCATATTCATAAATTACAAAAACGAATCTTGGATTGTATGATAGAGATGGCCGATACCAGGCCAAATTGAATAGCAACGCATATTTTTAACATCAATCTATCAATGTTTTTTTCTCTAGCCATTTATTATTATTAGAATACACACTATAAGGTGAATCGATTTACCTGCAGTAAATCAGAATTGACTGGACTAACTGCTCTATTCGGGATCACGCTACTTCTTTTCACAACCATTCTAAATCCTGCGCTATCATTTTCCCGAGTGTCGTTAGACAACAATGAGAACAATTTCGAAAACTCAAAGAAATCTCATGAGCAAAAACACATCCCGTCAAAGGCAGCTGGAGATCCATTCAAATTTCCTATGCCACTAGGTGGGCTCGATATCGACAGACCTGATTTAATTGATCAGAACCAAGACGAAAACTCTCAACAAAACAATAATTTAGCATCACCTTCTAGTTCAATACTAAAGCATAGTACCTTTAAAGCCACCATAATACCTGACAAGAAATCGATAAAGAATAAAATTGAAAACACTGCGAATGGCTCTTTTAACATAAATAGTGGATCAGCTGATACTATACAAAATAATATCATCTCTATTCATAGCGCTGGCAGCAAGCAACCGACAGTGGCGAATGGCAACATCTCTGACCAAATATACAACTTACATATCAATGGTAAGAGCTTTCCTGTAAGATATCAGCTTACAGGATCTGTTAACAAGCTGCTCAACATGACTATGCAAAATAGTAACGCTACCATACTGACGTATCTGTCGTCTAGCTCTCCTGGAATGATGACGATCGAACTTGCAAGAAATATTATAGATTCCAAAAATAAAGATTTGCGTTTAGACAGTCGTTTCGCAGTACTCGAAGATGGTCATATGGCATCATTTGTTGAAACAGAAAATAACAACTTCATGCGGCAAATAAGCATCCCTTTCAGTAAAGGTACATCACAAATAGCGATAGTTGGCACCCACGCTTCACCGGAGTACAGTGCTGCAACAGTACTTTATGGGGTATCCATGTGTATAAGTATAGTAATAATAATAGCCTTGACCAGATACAAGATAATTGGTTCCATATCCCATAGCCGCCGTTAGAATCACAAACACTTTTTGTAAGCTTTATGTTTGCATATTGACTCGAGGATAATATACAGATGTAGCAATTAGTTAAACAGAAGCATCTAAACAGACCAAAAAATAGTTGCTTGGAGATCAAACGACTATAGCGCTCATATTTGTTAATACCCGACGATAAAAACCAAGATATGTGGCCTCCTACTGGAATAGACCTACAAATCATATTTCATATTTGAAAGAGTTTGGGGGTACCTTAAGATGTGGATCTATTATTTTTGCCAAAATCTCAAGTCCGGTAATCGTTCTTATTCCTGGTTTACCAAAATATGCGCTAGCGTTGACTGCGTAAACGTCACCACGCTCTACTGCCGTCAGGGATATTCAATCCTTGAAATCTGCTAGAAATCTACCTCTTTAACTGTCCTGTCTATGCTGGATCCACAAGGCAGCAGAATTATATTTTCTGGGTCAAAGTTTGCAATTTCTTGCAAAGCAATAATAAGGTCGGGTCTTACATGTCTCAATTTATTTTCATCTATGGCATAAATATCTCCGGCCGATCGCACCCAGCTCTGTCAAGATTGGTCAATCTGTTTACTGCTCATTTCATCAGAATCAAAGGTACAGTTTACTATAGTCGGTTTAATGATTTTGCGTCCAGTGCATTCAGTCCAATAGAAATTTAATGAGGTAATGCCACTGTATAAAGCGCACTCGAGCTTGCTAAACAATATCATTGCCATAATTGCAATTTCTTTTGTAACAGTTGGGACAGTTTGGGCTGTAGGTAATTTTATGATACCGCATAAACAGTCTAATCTAAAGAGCTTGAAAGGTACTCTTCTAATTGCACAGGACAATGCATTCAACAAGACTAATCCGGATATTTTCGCTAAGGTAAATACCCCCGAAAAACTGACTATATTAAACAACGATTTGGTCAGACACGATTTTATCGTAGACAAATTAAATATTAATACTGCTTACCTCTCCCCTGAACAGGATTTTACAACTGCAATTGCTTCACAGAAAGCCGGAGAATTTGAATATTATTGTTCTTTACATCCTGCGTCAATGCGTGGCAAGATCATAATTAAATGAACTCAATTTCAGTTTGCAAAGCTGTTGGTGCTTTTGATCCCAAATATCAGTACTACTATCGTCACGTCAATAACGCTGCAGCCAATCAAAAGATTGATAGATTAATAGAAGCAGAGATATGACCGGTTCTTGTCAGCTGTAGATGGATGGACACCATATTTATAACCGGGACTGCCGGTTCTGGTAAATCGCTTCTTGCCTCAAGATTACTCAAGTATCAACAGGATAACGACCAATTTTCTATCATCCTAAATCTGGACCCAGGTGTAGTAAATCTGCCATATGAACCACATGTAGATATTCGTGATTACGTTGATACTCATACCATAATGGACACATACGATCTTGGACCCAATGGTTCATTGTTGATGGCAAGCGATATGGTAGCTACAAGATTAGAAGAGATACAAACTGAAGTAGACAACCTAAACCCAGACTGTGTCATAGTGGATACTGCTGGACAAATTGAATTGTTCGCCTTTAGAGCAAGCGGTATGTACTTTGTGTCTAATTTTCATGCCGACAACAAGGCAATGATATTCACATTTGATGGGATGTTGGTATCATCTCCTATAAACTATGTGTCGGTCTTACTGTTAGCATCATCGGTGAGACTCCGACTTAAAACTTCTCAAATCAATGTTCTTACCAAGCGTGACCTGATTATTGAAAGATTAAAGTCAGTCATGGAATGGTCAAGTTCTATTACAGCATTGGAATCTGCGTTGAACAGCGAAAAAGACACGTTATCATCCCTTTTGAGCAAAGATTTAGTGAGGGCAGCAGCCAAGAGTGGTCTTATGGAAGGCCTTGTAGCCGTTTCCAGTCTTACTACAAGCGGTATGGTTAATTTGACAGCATCACTGGCTAGAATTCTTCATCAGGGAGAAGACTTTGGGGGCTAACGCGAACTTGACTACATCCTGTACTGCTGCGGCACCGTCTTCTACGGCAAACTTAGGCCCGGGATACGATGTATTTGGCCTAGGACTCAATGCATTAGAGGACATGGTAAGGATTGACAAAATGTCTCGAGCCTCAAGCGAAGTAACACTAAAGGTGACTGGAGAAAATTACGCATCAATACCAATTCAAGTAAATACTAACTCTGCAGGTTTGGTGGTAAAAAAAATGTTAGAGGATTTCAAAATACGGTCAGACCTTGAAGTTAATATACTGAAGAGAGTCCCAGCAGGATTTGGTATGGGCAGCAGTGCTGCATCGGCTGCTGCTGCTGCGCTTGCTTTCGATGGATTATTTAATCTTAACATCGAAAAGGAAAAATTAATTGAATATGCAGCAGAAGGAGAAATTGCCAGTGCAGGAACAAAACACTACGACAACGTGTCGAGTGCAATATTGGGAGGTTTTGTCATAGTTAGAACCAGTCCCCGTCTGCAGTTTATTTCACTAGAACCTCCTCAAGATCTTGTCGTTGTTATTGCAGTTCCAAGTATAAATCCATCCCCCAGGAAAACTGAGGTAGCAAGGAGCGTCTTGCCTGATTGTGTCTCCCTTAGGAATGTTGTTCATAATGTATCTGCTGCAAGCACTATAGTCGCTGGATTTGCATTAAAGGACGTTCAAATGATTGCAGAGGGCATCGATGATGCCATAGTCGAGCCCGCCAGAATGTTTATGATACCTGGTTACGATGCGGTCAAAAGAAATGCATTGAAATCAGGCTCTCTAGCGGTGACGATAAGTGGAGCAGGGCCTTCTATGATTTCAATTCTAAAGACCGAAAAACAAGCGCAAACGGTAGCCAAATCAATGGCTGCTGGTTTCAAAGAGGAAAATATTGAAAGCAACACATATGTCTGCAAGCCTAGTAGCGGGGCTAAGATAGTTTCCATGATGAGCTAGCAGCATATGGTTTTGTGGTGTTATCGGGATCGAGCGCGGAGCTAGGGCGTCATTTTTTACCTTTATTCAAAAAGGCTGACATCATTTTATACCTATCTTCGTGTGAGAAAGAAAGTGCCCAGCCGTAAATCTCTAACCTAAGACCGGTTTCGATATCTGTGTCTGTCGCCTTATTTATTAGCATTTTGCTGATCTTAACTGCGGTATAGCTGTTCTTAGTGATGTCTTTTCCAAGCGTTATGCACTCTTCCATCAATTTTTTATTAAGAAGTTTGGCCTCGTTGGACTTGTCGCTCTTGCTTGATGAACCTTCCGGAGAGCTTTGAGATTGCAGCTGATCCTCCGATGTGAGGCTAATGACTTTGTTAACCAGACCTATTTGTGCCGCCTCTTCTGCAGTTATCATTTTCCCCGTGAATATGAGCTCCTTTGCCTTTGCGGGACCAATAATTCTCGTCAATCGTTGAGTGCCACCCCAGCCAGGCGGAATCCCTATTGTCACCTCGGGCTGACCAATTTTTGCATTGCTTGATGCTATACGCATGTCACATACCAAGGAGAGTTCGCAGCCACCGCCAAGCGCGAAACCATTGATTGCAGCAATGACTGGTTTTTCTAATTTCTCTATCTTGTTTAGCACGGACTGAGCAGAGGTCGCATATCTTTCGGCTTTCATCGGTTCGATATTAACCATATATGCTATATCTGCCCCAGCGCAAAACGATTTTTCTCCAGCGCCGGTTATGATTACAACCTTGATACCATCGTCAACTCCTACAATATCTATTGTGCGTGATAACTCCGCTATGACATCCAAGTTCAGAGCATTGAGCGCTTCGGGTCTATTAATTTTGATAATTGCTATATCGCCTAGTGGTTCAAGCTGGATATATTTCATTGTAGACATAAAGAGAAGGCATCTATATCTTGCAATTAAATCTTATTACGAGAAGTAATGATATATTGCTGCTATCTTGAAATCTATCGACTATAGGTATTTGACATAAACCAAACCATAATATGGGTAACCGTGTGTGGAGGACTGAGATCCAAAATTTTGAATCCGACCAGGAATAGCTTAATCTCCGCATAGTTGTATTAACTATTATATAAGATACAAGCACAAGTGGATGACTAGTTTTGAACTGGCGTCTTCTGGCGATTCCTGCAAGCATAATCCCTCTCCTTATCATGTTCTTATTTACACATCTGTCTCCGACGCAGATATTCGCAGTAGGGCTAGTACCTTTTATGATTTCCACTGCATCCGTTATGGGAAGAGTAATTTTACAAGCTTTTAGGTTTGAATACTTCATAAGAGCATTCATAGGTCGAAATGTCAGCTCTGTTGGAAGCGTCATATCTGCTAGGCTTGCAGGTGAATTTGTAACCCAAACTACCCCTTCGTTTATTGGAGGAGAAGTGGTAAGAATTGCGTTTTTAACAAAGAATGGAGTGCCTGCGGGAAGAGCAGCGTGGGTGACGACAATGGAGATCATCGCTGATGTGTTGGTGGGAACAATGCTTGCGTTCATTGCCGGGGCAATAGCAATTTACAATGGCGGTGGATTTATCGGTATAACAGTCATTCTGGTGGCCATTCCTACAATGATATTCTGGCTGTCTCTAGTGATATTGTCGGCTAAACGCAACCTTACCTTACCAGTACTCGTTGTAAAAATACTTAACAAGTTTATTTCTCATGAAAAGGCCGAGAGAATTACGAAATCGACCAATACCGCACTGGCTGATTTATGTAAGATGAGCAGAGAGAATTTTAACTCAACTCAAGTAGTGAGAGTTTTTATAATCGGAATTGGAATAACTTTCCTTGCTTTTGTGCTCCAAGGAATTTCTTTTATGGTTCTGGCGAACGCCGTCGGGCTAGATATAGGCTTGTTTGAGTCACTATTGGCAACATCAGCGTCAACAGCCATATCGACTATACCAATTACAATAGGAGGGTCTGGGTTGGCTGAGCTTGGAATTTGGGCCTATATTTCCAGACTCAACGGAATTCCCTCACTTAGCGGCCTAGCAATGAGCTCAGAGTTGAATGTCGTAATTGCTTGGAGAATTGCTTCGTATCATGTTCCACTTGTCATCATGTGGGTGGCCCTTATGAGGATGACAATGTACAAATTTCCTTTCAAAAATAAAAAGACGTTGTCTCCATCGTCTTTGTTCGGTAGGAGAAATAAGATTCCTGATACTAATGGGGACCTTAGCAACGGCGAAGTAGACAAAAGAAAAGATTAAGGCAATGCATAACCAATAGATCTGATAGATGCAAAGCATTGCCCGAACCTAGATACAGTAGGTAGGTGTGGCCTACTCGATCATACAGATCTCCTTTTTCTTCATTAAAATGACTAGTCTTCTTCATCCTCTTCCGAAGAGGATGAAGAAGAGGGTTGATCTGATTCAACATCCATAAGCTGTAAATGCTCTAGTTCAAACTTGTAAATTCTATCCATCTCAAGGCCAAATTTTGTCTTTAGCAGTTCAATTACTTTTGTACTTAATTGTCCTTCATATACCTTTATTTTAAATTCGTAAACAAAGCCCTTCATAAACGATCTAATATCGATTGATTTAGGAACATCCAGATTCTCAATAATGGTTCTTCCATCAGGAAGAGATTCATATAGCTGGATGTCTATTTTAAAGTCCTTATCATATATGTCAAGAATGTAACCGGTCCTTGTTATCGCTTCTTGTTCTTGAAGTGGAACTGATCTTATTTCTTCTTCTGCCCAGGCAGGTAAAGTCTCGTCACTAGAAGATTTGCTGGACGGACTTCGCGTCTTACCCATTCTAGTCAATAACTCAAGTCAGTCAGATAAAAAGCCTTTTGTTATTGAGGTTTTAGATCGGTAGG
>JBKPMK010000203.1:0-4202 GCA_046732115.1 Thermoproteota archaeon | reverse complement strand
ATGGAGCTGAAAGAAGAGGTGAAATAGGCTTTCCCATGTCTGCATTTGTTACTAGTCTATATAGAGAAGCGTGTTGAGCTGCAACTACATCCCACTTCAATTTTCCTTTAAAATGATAGACTCTTTCAGAGTATGCTTCGTAGTTTTTATCAAGAGCCTTCAGAGCATATGCAAATGCAGCAGGCTCTCTTTTGACAGTAATGCCTAACCCTTTTGAAGAAAACTCTCTGAAAAAGCCCAAGTCGGTTGCAACAAAAGGCAGCCCATGAGCAAAACCTTCAAACATTACGCCGGATCCCGAACATACTTTATATGGTAGTATGGTAGCATCTGCGGCATAAAACAGAAGTGATATGTCCTCGTCTGTGATGAAATCCATTTGTAAATTAACTAACCTTGGTTCCTGCTTGTTGAATCTCAAAATCACATTCTCCTTACTGTAGTGATTTTCAGAGCCATTTGTTACTATAATCCATCCATCAGGTATTTTCATATTTTCAAAGAGATCCCAGCCTTTAGTTGCTGTTTTGAAGCCAAGTGCTAAAGCAATGCGTGGTCCTTCTGGTAGGGAAAACTTAGACCTTGCATCTCTTTTAGAAGGTCGAGAAATTATGTTAGAATATGGTTTTGCGCCATGATAAATGACTTGACAATAATGATTATGGTTAGGAATATTGTTATTACTATTAACAATATTGCCATCAGCACAAATCATGTTTGATAGATATTGAGAAAAAAATATGCTGGCCGCGCTCATTGCTGACTTTTCTTTATTAAATCTATTAGAAGAACCGTAATTTAAAAGACGTTTCCACAAGTTTACTGCGTAAGATGTGTATCTGTTGATTTTGTATTTGCTTCTTGTAGTCGCAGTAGCTAAACTTATCCACTGCTTGAAATTATATCCCGAATGAAACGTAGTAATAATTGGCACTTTGCATCGCGCATAAAATAAATCTATATTGGTATTAATTTTTGTAGGGTTGAAAGGATCCAAAACTAATCCGTATAGTCCAGGTTCATACTGCACATGTACTATATCTGGTTTTAATTTTGTCACTGCGTTTAAAAGCACTTCACTATTGTGGGAGTTAAATGGAGTTAGTCCATAAAAATCGCCGTTGCCTTTTTCATTGCATACAACAAAAACATGTAAACCACATTTCCTCAAGGAAGTTGCTAAACTAGCTGAATACTTTCCTACTCCTCCTTGCATAGGAGGATATTCAGTAGTAACCATCATAATTCGTAATGATTCATTGTTAGTCAAATAATATCATTCTACAATAATTAGCATCAATATGTGGATATATATCCTGTGAATACTGTGCAACGCAGTGTATTCTAGTATTATTAAATTCCTCTTACTCTTTCAAGTTGTTGGAATTTTCTCTGCGTTAGTGATTCTGACCTTCGTTGTTGTCTTGTCTTTCTCATCTTATTAAATCAACCCTTACCCTTGCTTTCTTTGCAGTTACTTTATTTCCTATGGAAAGGAAGCTGTTGTTGTTGTTGTTGTTGTTGCAGCTGTATCCTTTGACACTTGCTCAAATGTTTTTGAACTGTTAACACCTATTCTTGAAATCTCCCTTGAATTATCTCTTGCAGTTTGAATCGATGTCTTGAATGCTTCCATTCTCACAAATAGCGTGTTATTTGCTAACCTCGTTGCAGCAATTGTATTATCAGCAAAAGCGCTAACTGCCCTTGAGTATAGCTCAGTTATGCTTCTTGGAGATACCCAGTAATTCCAAAAAATGCCATATGCGTTCTCTACTACTGGAACCCAAGCTGATTGAGCTGAGTTGATAATTTGCCTTTGAGATTCCACAAAATTGTCCACTATTTCTCTACCGGCTTTTATCGTTTGTTCTTGGTAATCATTAACAACCTGAGTATAATGCGGGATATCTTTTCTTGATTCATCTGTTGCTCTTCTGATGTTATTTTTGGTCTCGTCTAATGCTTTATTGATAACTTGTTGTTGCTCTTCTATTCTTCTTTGCTGTATTTGTTCGTTTGATGATGTTATTTCTTGTTCTTGTTTTAGTTGTTCGTTTGATGTTGTTGACATGTTATTATTTTCCCTATAATATATATAGAAGATTGAGTATATAGGAATGACTATAGACTAGTTCCTCAACTATGTACTGACATTATAACCTATGGCAATTAAACCTCCCAGATACTTTGTATAGTAGACTAGTCCTTTCTTTTCTAAGTCTTGCATTTTCTGCTTACGCTCGATTTCTTTTTGCTCCTTCGTCTTTCTGCCGAACATTTACTCACTTCGCCTTTCCGATTTCATTTTATATTACATCATTTGAGAATATTATAATAATATTCTCTTAGGAATTCCTTAAAGGTATGTTCATCAAGCGGATCACAACTGATTTTCAGTAACAAAGCAAAAGATTAATTGTGTGATAACCTGGTACTTTATGTGCTGTTACTATTGGGAAATGACGGTGATGACTAAATTCTAGCTCTGAGTCATTCCCGTAAGTATGACCTAGAAAAAGGTAAACTACCTTTTGCATTTCTAATGGCCTCTATGAACAAGGAGTATCTTTCACAATAAATAAAGTCAACTTCAAAACATAGTATAGTAAATTGTATATATATATTGTATATACATCGATAATCATTTGAAGATTAAACTACATTATAGCACAAAAGTCAATTTTATCAAATCTATTGCTATTTGATAAGCTAATAGCTGACTGTCAACCAAAACCATAAAGCTAAGCCTTCACATTATACTGTTAAGCGTGAAAACGGAACACCCACTTAAAATCATTTACAGGAAATGGAACATTTGAGCTTGACTATGGAACAGCAGAATCAAGTACAATGGAGAAGAGACAAGATGTAGGAGCTTTGCAGCAAAGGATACAGCCAGAGAGATATCACAGACACTGCAAGTTGGACTAGCTACAGTAAATAGAGACATATCATACCTGAGGAGTCAGGCCAAAGACAATGTTAAAAGATACATTGACGAGCGGCTGCCAGAAGAATATGAAAAATGTTTAGTCGGACTTACTTCGATACTCAAAGAAGCATGGACTACATCACAACAGGCTCAGGATAAAAGAGAAAAGATGCAAGCATTGTCGCTGGCAAAGGAGTGTTATTCAATGAAGCTGGATTTGCTTACAAATGCTACTGTAGTTGACAATGCTATAATGTTTGTATCCCAGAAATCTAGGGAGAAGTCAAAGTCATCAACTAATAACAATGAAGATAATAAAGAATCAAATGAACCAGATTATGATGAAGATAAAGATCAGCTAGAAGAAGAGCAGGAAGAGGAAGCTGGAGAAATAACTACAGCAAATCAAGTTTTTTGAACTTAACGGTTGCATTTAGATAACAATGTCTATAACATACTATGTGTGATCGAATAGGTATGTCAAAAGATTCATCTACTCAAAATATACCCCAAGAAGCAACAAGACTAAAGAAGCTAGCCAAAGTTACAGCTAGATATATGGAAATGGAAGAATTCAAAGACTCAGACCATCATACTGGATATTTCTGTTACAATTGCATATACTTTATGAAACCAAGTCATTGTGCTATTGTTACAGACGAAGGGCCAGATGTATACCATAAGGTTTCAGGTCAAATAGCACCATATGGAATATGTTCGTTATGGGAGCCAAATAAAGAAGAGATGCGGTAAAACTTTCTATTGTACCTATTTCTTCGAACTACGTTGTTTCTCTAAATGATTCCTCTAAGGATCTTTCTTCAATTATTTTAAATTTCTCTCTGTCTTTTTTTGAATATGATGATGACATCTCCCCAATTCGTCAAACAAAAAAGGCCATTATTAATATTCAAGACGATGGAAACACTTTGGAATTTAGGAAAAAGAAAAATTCTGACTCTCTATGACAATTCCATTATAACATCAACAAGACTAACAGCCTGCGTTCCATTATTTTTGACTTCGGCTATGTGGATGAAACCAACATTGTCTTTGCTCATAGAAGTGCTAACCATGTATACAGTGGCGGCATATCTGTACAGTGTACAGCATATTTTGAATTGGTTTAAGATGTTTATTGATATGCATAACAGAAGTATCATCCATACCCATGCTAAATGAACACAGCCGTCAAAGACGCCTATCTTAAAGCAAAGGTAAGTTGCAGCTCTCTTCGTATTCTACAATACGATATATTATATTATAT
>JBKPMK010000202.1:0-6887 GCA_046732115.1 Thermoproteota archaeon | reverse complement strand
ACGAAGAATGGGTATATCTGGAACAACAACAATGTTCGGCAACAGTTCATTGAGCTATTATTGTATGAGCTGTGGAACAAAGCATAACCAGGCCGCTTGTCCAAAATGCGGTTCAAAGATGAAAAGAGTAGGCTCATAATTGAATTAATCAACAGGACAATATTAATAAAATGCTAGGAATTACAACTGCCATTAAGTAAGTAGTTATTTTGCTTTTTCCATTATATCATACATTCGTTTGTATGAGAGCTGTAGATTTTGCTCTCTTTGAAGAACTTTTTTTGTTTTTTCATGGTTTATTCCTAGATCGACACTATTGCCCTCAAATACCAACTTTGCGACTTTTTTAGCTTCTCTTAGATAGCTTTGAATATACATTTTGACAGATCGATTTTCAACCAGTAAATCGACGATCAAAGAAGGCTGTTCAGTTAATATACTTGTCATAAGGAGAGATTGCATTTCAAAGCTGGTACCAGCGATCTCACTTAGATATGAAAAATCTTGTCTTGATAGAAAGTTTGCAAATACTATATTCACAAAATGAGTTAAACCCAGCACTATTGCTATAAGTCTGTCGTGGGCATTAGAGTTTCTAATAACTGTAATCTGTGACTCATCAAATATTTTATTTAAGATTTTTAATTCGTTTTGTTCGTTGCTTACCGGTATTATCAAGATCTTCATTCGTTTTAGATTCATCCTGCCTGGTCCGAACATTGGATGTATACATAATGGTATAATACCTGTTCGAATCTTTTTAAGCGCCTCAAACGATCGGCGTTTAACCGATGCTATCTCCGCAAGTATTGCTCCTGATTTCATTTTTGAAGCACATTCTTCAATTGTTTGAGGAGTATTTTTTACTGGAACACAAACCAATACCAAATCAGCTGTTTTTACACAATCCCTAATGTTAGAGCAAATTAGGGCATTATTAGGAGGTTTTAGAGAAATTGGCCTAATATCATATAATGAAAGTATTTTATGTTTTTTATTGAAATACTTCGTAAACCAGTAACCCATATCCCCTCCGGCTCCAATAATTGCGATATTTTTTATCATAGTATATAGTTCCTAATAAATGGCGGCTTCTATCCTGTCTAACCCCTGCTGTAAAATATTCTCTGGTTGGCAGCCCGAAATTCTAATAAATCTTCGATATGAATCTCCAAATCCGCTACCAGGGGCCACGGCTACGCCTAAGTCAAGTAGTCTCTCTACTATGGTAACATCATCATCTTGTATCTCATTATTGAATTTCGGATAAACATACATTCCTCCCTCGGGTTCAAAGAGACTAAATGATATCTTTCGTAATCTATCGCATATTAAATCTAACCTCTTCTTCATTTTCTTTTTATTTTGGGAAGGATCATTGCCTTCCAGTGCGGTGAGAGCACAATACTGCATCGGCTCGGCAACACTAGTGAGTGTGGTCGCCTGAACTTTTGCCATCTTGTCAAGAATATGGGTATTAGCAATTGCATATCCTACTCTAAAACCTGTCATAGCATAGCCCTTTGAAAAAGACGAGATCATAATACTTTTGTCGTAACCAAACTCTAAAATACTCTTGAAGCCATTGAATGCATAATCAGAATAAACTTCATCACTCAACAAATACATATTGTTATCTTTAGCTAGAGAAACTATTTTCTCTAGGATCTTGTCATCAAGTACTTTTCCTGTAGGATTGTTTGGATAGTTTATAACGATCATTTTTGTGCTTGTATTTATTATGTTTCCAAGAGTTTCTACATCAGGGATCCATTCTTGTTCCAGTGTAGTCTTTAGTAAATTGATTTTAGCCCCTACGAAATCTGCACATTCTTTGTATGCAGGCCAGGCCGGTTCTATTGATACTATCTCATCTCCTATTCTTAATAATGAGGCAAAGGCACTGAAAACTGCAAATCTTGCCCCTGCCGTAATGATCACTTGATCCGCTTTTGTACTATTCTGAACTTTATTTGCTACTGCTTGACGTAATTTTAGAATCCCTTTCGTTTCTGTATAATGATAGTGGCTATCTTCATAAGATTTAATTAAAGCGCTTTTTACATTCTTTGGTGGCGGATAGTCTGGCTCTCCGACCTCCATATGGATAACCTTTTTACCTGCGGCTTCAAGTTCTTTAGCCTTCATAAAAATACCCAAATGTGTTTGTCTTTGGGTTCTACCGTACTGTTGACGCTGCTGTAATTTGACAGATTCAGTTAATATAATATTAAGGAGTTTTCCTGAGAATTCATTATCCATTCCAATTTCTTTCGCTAACTTTGAAACTGATTTGCGTATGTCTTGCTCAACTTTTTCATCTGTGACATCAACATTCAGCTTGCTTTTAATCTCTCCAATACGCTTTGAAATTTGCATCCTCTTGTGTACGTCGTAAATGATTTTTTCTGTTATGTCACGTATTTCCGAACGTAATCCGTTTATTTCATCTTCTTCCATGTTGTTTTTTGTTATTTCAAATCACTTCTTTAATGTGGCTTGTATAAATCCTCCTCTTATTGCATGGTCGGCTAGGACCATTGAAACGATGGATTCCACTACTGGTGGTGCTCTAGGTACTACACATGGATCGTGTCTTCCTGGAACGTTTAATGCAACCTGTGAGCCTGTAGTCAAATCGATTGTTTCCTGAGTTTTAGCTATAGATGCTACCGGTTTGAATCCAATCCTGATAACCACAGGCATGCCAGTAGACAATCCCCCTAAAATTCCGCCGGAATTGTTTGTCTTGGTAACTATTCTTCCATTTTGATTAATATATATATCATTATTTTCCGATCCTCTTAGTTTGGAGCCTTCAAAACCCGAACCAAATTCAACTGCCTTTACAGCTGGAATACTGAAAAGAGCCTTGCTTAGGTCGGATTCCAGGGAACTAAATATTGGTTCGCCAAAGCCAATCGGTAATCCTATACTGACAGATTGTATAATACCTCCTAGAGAATCACCTTCTCTTTTGGCCTCTATAATTGCAGATTTCATCATTTCAGCTGTCTCAGTGTCAGGACATCTAACGTCGTTAGCATATCTTTCTTTTTTTGCTTTTTCGAAGGAAATATCTTTGGACTGAATGTCTCCAATTTGGACCGTATATGCGACTGTTTCTATGCCAATTGACCGTTTTAACAATTTCTGAGCAATCGCTCCAGCCATTACGAGGGTAGCAGTTAATCTACCAGAGAATCTTCCGCTGCCCCTATAGTCTGCAAATCCACCATATTTTATCAATGCTGGATAATCTGAATGACCAGGTCTAGGTTTTGTCTTTATTAAATCATAAGGCCGTGGATCTGAGTCCTTATTCCATATTACCATACAAATAGGTGCGCCGGTTGTAAATCCATTGAAAACGCCAGAAATGATTTCAACTACGTCATCTTCTTTTCTCTGGGTGCTAATCATAGATTGGCCAGGTTTTCGTAGATCAAGCAGCGATTGAATATCTGAATCCTCAAGAGGTAGCCCTGCTGGGCAGCCGTCAACTACTGCTCCAATGCACTTGCCTTGACTTTCACCAAAACTCATAGCTACAAAACGTTCTCCGATTATATTTCCTGCCATGTTGTATATAGTGCAGCCATTGTGTTATTCTATATATTGGCTTTTTGGCGTCAGTAGGTGAGATACACAAATACATCGTCCTGCAATTGATCATATAAACAGTGTTCATCTTCTCAATATTCATTGAATAAATAAAGACCAACGGAATCACAATGAACTTAACACTCTAAACAATCTAGTATTTACGTGGGAAAATGTACAATCTAATTCGCATACATTAAAAATTGGTAATAACGTCTAAATTCACGTGCTTGAAAAATCTAATTCTTATTATCTGTGCGACATTTATATTATCACAGCATGCAATTTTCTCATGTCTTCTATGAACGTTGGATATGACACATCAACAGATTCTGCGCCTGTTACGGTTGACTTTTCTGTTAGCATTGATGCAATAGTAAATGCCATGAATAGCCTATGATCGCTAAATGACTCAAGGCAGGCATTCTTTAAGATCTTTGGTGGAGTTATCAATATCTCATCGTTTTGCTGCTTTACAATTGCTCCTAATTTGGATAGCTCAGAAGAAATATTTGCCACTCTATCCGACTCTTTCAGCCTTGCATGGGCGATACCAAATATCCTAACTTGAGACCTTGCTTTTAATGCCAATACAGAAACTACTGGCAAGAGGTCAGGAGTATCAGTAAGATCGAAATGTCCCCCATCCAAAGCATCACACTTGCTAACTACGACTTCACCTTTTACTTTATCGACATTAATTTTACCCCCCATCGCCCTAAGAATGTCTATTATACGTGAATCGCCCTGAGGCATTTTAAAATTTAGGCCCTGTACAGTAAGACTATCTCCAGCCAGAACACCTGCAGAGAGAATAAATGCAGCAGTTGAAAAATCTGCAGGTATCTCAAACACTGTCGGACTGTATTTCATATTTTCGATATGGTATTCGGAGTAATGGTGATAACGATCTATTGTAACTCCGAATGCTTGCATAGTTGCGAGCGTAGACTCAATATAGGGTTTTGATACTTGGCCTCCATTTATCTTTATGATCACTTTAGAATCAGCGTAGATGCATGAAATCAATAGTGCGGACACAAACTGGCTTGAAGTACCTCCATCAATTAAAGCTATTCCTCCTCTGATTCCACCACCTTTTACTATGAGCGGTGCATATCCATTCATCTTAGTAGAGTAAGATTTAACACCTAGCTGAATAAGCGCATCCAATATCGGCTGCATTGGTCTTTTCCTAAGGCTTTCATCACCTGTGATAACTGTGAATCCTTGTCCTACCAATGAAGACATGACAGTTACTAGTCGAAGCGTGGTGCCCGAATTTTCTACATTGATGACATTTTCAGGCGTCTTAAGCCTAATCTTACCTTCAATATAAAGGTCATCGTTTACTTGTTTAATATTCGCCCCTAATGATCTGCATGCAGCTAGAGTAGCAAGTGTATCCCTCGCAAGCAAGACGTTTCTTATAACAGAGTTTCCATTGGTTAATGATCCAATAGCAATTGCCCTATGACTATAACTTTTACTTGAAGGACACTTTATGATACCGCTTATAATTGACTTCCTTACTTGAATATTAACCAATTATTTCCTCTACACTTGCCTTCTGATTGTTGACCTTGGAAACCAAAATGTCACCATTGAATTTTGTAAATATCGTTGTGATATTTTCAATCTGATCCTTGCGTACAACCGCAGCTATGGACGGCCCGTTTCCAGACAACGTTGCTCCCAATGCACCATTTTCTAAGGCTGATAATATGGGCTCGTATTTCATAGATAAGGCTGTTGATGTAAGGAGACCATTTAATTTCATAGCTTTCCAATATTTTCTACGCTTTGCTAACTCAAATGCGTCTATAAAGAGATCTGACATTATAGTCAATTTATTTATATCTCCCCTTGACGTCTCCTTAGGAAGGAAAACTATTGCATAGAGATCATCTGGGGCTTCCTCCCTTCGGATTAATTTATGAGAGTAGTTGTCAGTTATCACGAAACCACCAAAGTAGCATGCAGTTGCATCATCATATGAACCAGTAATTGTTACATGTGAGTCTAAAGAAGCCTTCACGGCAATATCTAAAACTGTGCGGTCTTCAATATTCGGATTAGCCAGTTTACAGCATGCCAGAGCAAGCGCATTAGATACTGAACTTGAACTTTTTAATCCGTACCCAGAGGGGATCTCAGAATCTATACATATAGATACTGAATTATTTTCTATCACATGTTTGGGAACGGTATTATATACTATTTTATTAAGCAGTTCGTTACTCATTCTAGTTTGAAACCGAATACCTTGCCCCTCCTTCACCTGTATCTCTGCTCTCACTTTCAATGAAATTCCTAATGCAGATCCCTTGCCGGTTGCGATTGCATTTACTATAGAAATAGCTCCGTGCATAGTAGCTCGAACTTTTCTGTTCATGCAGGATCTCTAAAAAATCCGAAAAGGGCTTTCTTCATTGCATCCCTTGGAGCGTCGATTCCAGTCCAAATTTCAAAGGCCCTTGCTCCCTGTTCTATTAGCATCTCATAACCATAGACAATTTGCGCTTTCGCAGATTTGGCCTGCTCAAGCAACCTAGTAAGTATAGGTTTGTATACTATATCATAAACAACGCTATCCTTGCTTATATGTTCAAGGTCTATAATGCTATCGTTATTATTTGTTGTATATGGGATTGTGTTAACGATTAGATCAGATTTGGCAGCAGAGTTCTGTACATTATCAATATTTATGCTATCACAGTGGAGCCCAAGTTCTTCACCGATATCTACAAGGCATCTTGAGGTTTTCTGATTTCTACTTGCAATCAATATATTAGAAATGTTACTCTCCTCTGAAAGAGCAGCTATTACGGCTCGAGCCGCACCACCTGAGCCTAACAGAAGTATCGTCATCCCGTTAAAGTTTATCTTCCGCCTATGCAGTGGTTGGATAAAACCGTAGACATCCGTGTTATATGCTTTCAAGGTTCCTCGTACATTATGTACTGTATTTACAGCATACGCCTTCTGAGCAGTTAAATCTAGCTCGTCTACATACTCGAGTATGTCTATCTTGTGTGGCATTGTGACGTTGAAACCGGATATATTAATAGAACGAAGCGAACATATAGATTCTTTTAGTTCATTTTTTGAAACCCTAAAGGCAATGTACACACAGTTCAAACGCAGTGAGTTAAATGCTGCATATTGCATTGCAGGTGATAAGGAATGTTGAACCGGATCACCAATGATACAATATGTTTTGATTTGGGTTTGCATATACTCGCCTAAGAGGGACTAATTTTGTCATATATATCTCTCATTTG
>JBKPMK010000201.1:0-4498 GCA_046732115.1 Thermoproteota archaeon | reverse complement strand
ATCATCTTTTGTCTCTCCTTCTTCTTTCTCATAATTCATGGTGGTAACAAGAGTTTTACGATTTGATCTGTGTAGCTTCTGTTCTTCAGTAGTACTCTTTCTTGTTGTTATTCCAAACAACTGTCTAAGAAAACTCATACCTTTGTCTTACCTATTTTACTTACTGCTATAATACTCAGTTGCAGGCTTGTAGCATAATACTATCGTACATGTTCAATAGTGAATAAAATAATCCGTGGCCAATAACGTAAGTTGTATTATTATTATTATTATTGCTGGCTCTTCTCTCTCTTTACTAGTATATAGTGAGGTATGTTTGCAATAGTAGCTGGATATGATGTATTATATTCCCATCCTAATTCAAGTAGCTTCTTTGCTTCTTGTATATCTGTGACAGTTGCTATATCTACTACTCGTCTACGTTTGAAAACCGGTTTGTCATAATATTGCTGTTGTTGAATATTGTTTTTATGCACATGCTGTTGGCCATCCTCGTTAACTAATTTCCATCTTACCTTGCCTGTTATAGGATCTTCTCCTATCTTTTCAAAGCCTATTAGCTGATTAGGGAATCCTGCATCTTTACATCTCCTACATTCTTGCATCTTGTTCGTTTGCGGTTTTGATGCTTCCGCTTGAATTGTTGATGACATATTGCATGCATATATTTGCAAAATTGACTAATAATATATGAGATACTATTATGGGAGGGAGGGACAAAAAATTCTATACAATCAGAGCACCGAACAAACTTTTGCAGAATAAGTAAACATTATATTAATTGCATTGAATGTCAACTTTCCTCGGTTTAGAAAGCATGTATCTTAGTACAGCTGAAGTTAAACTCATTATTAACTCAAGTTTTTCTGCAATATCTTCAGCATGTCAAGAAATTCTAACGCCAAAACACTGAAAATATTCCCAATCCAGCAATAGCCAATCCCCCATAAGCTAGAAACATAATTCCTAAAAAGAATCCACCTGCAGCAACACCAATACCACTAGCTATCATAAGTGCTTCTCCAACTCGTCTTTGATTTCGCATGATAGTGATATCAAAGTAATGTATAATAAAAGTATAGTGTATCGTATAGTTTGTACCTGAATGGTACTAGACATCGGTATTCCTAACTAATCTTTCTTGTGTTCTATTAGAAACTGTTTTCTTAATCTACAATTATTTCATCACGATGTCAAGGTCTTTGTATTTGGCAATTCTTTATGGCATTTGTGTTAAATATTTACCTTGGGGTAGATGTATTTTCTTGCAATTTAATCTACTGTTAAATTATCTCCGATTGATATGCATGGTAGTTTTTTGATAGCTATAGGAATAATATATCTTGTTTAGATTTCAGTTGCAATATGCCTATATTCTAATTGCCACTCTAACCAGTATAATTTCTTTCCCTTTTGTTTATTAAGATGTTATTAATTATGGTATACTGGAACAGGAATATGGATTGCATCTTCTGCAAAATTATAAACGGCTCTGTTTCTGCAAGAATTATCACTCAGAATGATAAGGCCGTTGCATTCCTCGATGCTTTTCCTTTAACCTTAGGACACACTCTGATTATACCGAAATCACATTATTATAAAATACAAGACATGGACAGAGAGCATTTGTCAGCAGTATTTAGTCTAATATGGAAATTATCTTCAGCTATAGAAAAAGCAGTAGAATCTGATGCTTCAACTATAGCAATACATAACGGTAAAGATGCAGGACAAGAAGTACCACATGTCCACGTTCATATAATTCCAAGAAGTATTGACGATGGAGCAGGACCAGTTCATTCAATGTTCAAGAATAGGAAAAAGATCAGTTCTAAAGAATTAGATCTTGCTCTTAATAATATAAAAAAACGTGTAGAATATTATTAACTTCGGAGATAAAGAGCCAAGTTGGAGTATTACGAGCGACTATTGTTGCGACCAAGCAGCAAAGCGAATTAAATGGAAAGCAATTTACAACCATGCTTTACGTTTAGATTTCGACAACTATGCCTCATTGCATTTTTCTATTATTTTATCTAATAATTCCACTATAGATAAGTACATTAGATCAGTAGCAAACTCAGATAGTTAATGTTAAGCTCTGTGTTATGTAAAATGTTACATTGACTACTGATAGTAGTAGTAGTCGTAGAAAAAGCGGAAGCAAGAAACACAAACTAGAGGATGATAAAGACAATGATAGTCTATACTATAAAAACGGTATATCTGCCAAACTGTCACGTATTTTACCTAAGCGATTTTTCAAATCTTTGGGCCCTGGGATAATAACAGGAGCATCTGATGCAGATCCATCTGGTATAGCAACCTATTCGCAAGCAGGAGCACAGTTTGGCTTTGGAATGGCTTGGTTAGTATTGGTTCTATATCCAATGATGACAGTAGTTCAAGAAATGTGTGCAAGAATAGGTCTCGTTACTGGCAGTGGATTAGGAGCTATAATCAAGCAGAAATACTCAAGGAAGATTATTTTCCCACTTACAGGCCTCCTTCTCATTGCAAACACGATAAACATTGGTACGGATATTGGTGCCATGGCAGCATCAATTAGACTTGTGTTTCCTCACCTTCCTGTTATTATTGCAACTCTTTCTTTTACTGCGTTTATTATTCTATCAGAAGTTTTTGTGCCTTATAGTAAATATGTAAAGATTCTGAAATATCTTATTTTGTCTTTGTTTGCATATCTTGCAACTGCTATAATTGTTGGTGGTAATTGGAATCAAATTCTTAATTCAATATTAATTCCGCACATTGAATTTACTCCTGCATATGCAATGATGTTTGTAGCAGTAGTTGGTACAACAATATCACCGTATCTGTTTTTCTGGCAGGCATCAGAGGAAGCTGAAGAAGATGTGGAAAAACATAAGATAAAGGAGATAGGAGGCAAAGGTAACCCGACGATTTCAAAGAAGGAAATAAAGTCAATGAGACAGGATACTGCAATAGGTATGGCATTTTCACAACTTATTATGTGGTCTATAATGATAACAACTGCCGGAAGTCTTCATGCTCATGGTATAACAGATATTCAAAGTGCAGATCAGGCTGCCAAGGCGATAGAACCCTTAGTCAAGACGTTTCCATATGCAGGTGAGATATCAAAGACTATCTTTGCTCTTGGTATAATTGGTACTGGACTTTTGGCCATACCTGTATTAGCTGGGTCTTCAGCCTATGCTCTATCAGATGTCTTTGGATGGAGTGAAGGTCTTGGCAAACAATTCAAACAAGCTAGGGGATTTTATTTTGTAATAGCTGCCTCTACATTGATAGGGTTATGGATTAACTTTATCAATATAGACCCGATAAAAGCATTAGTATATACTGCAATTATTAATGGTGTTATAGCTGTACCGATTCTCTTTGCAGTTATGAAGATAGCGAATGATAGGAAAGTTCTAAGAGATAAGACCAATAATCATGTATCTAATGTGATTGGATGGTTAACATTTGTTATAATGGGAGTTTCAGTTATTATAATGCTTATTACTTGGGGAAAACAATAATAATATGATCTCTACTTCTTTATGAGCAGTTGCTACATGGTTGCTCAATTCATCTTATGTTTTGAATAGCTTCTCACATAATGCGCATCCATATTGTCTATTTGGGTCACCAGGCGGAATAATAGCAGCAGTACTCTGGCGACAAATTAATGATGGTGACATCACATCTCGTGTTATTAACAGTGAGTATGGCAAATTAAGATATGAATGATAAGAATAAGACTGGCAACTCAATTAATTGCATAATTGTGTGAGGGAATTTAAACCTTATATGACTTATATAGGTAACCCTAACGTATAAGAACATTCAGATCAAAACAACAAGTTTGCTGTGACTAAGACTGTTGTATCTGGTGTTTGATGAGGCAAACTGAAGATGCTTACGGTAAGCATCAGTAATATATTATATCTTATACCTGAAGGTACAATGGGAAAAATGAAGAGTGCTGATGAATACCTGTATGAAATTTGTAATCAAATAATACATTCTGATAGTTCCATTAGATTTGTAGGCATTCCTAATAAAATGGGTAAACTGGTTGTCTCAAAATATAGAGATGGATTAATCCCAATAATTACAGAACAAGAAATAGAGATGCTTGCTATAGAATCAGTTTTAAGGATGAATACAAGAAAGGATTTTGAATCAAAATTTGGCAGACCAATTTACTCATTTACATTATATGAAAAAGTAAAAAGAGCCACAATAACTTTGCATGACAATAACAATGAAGAGTATCCTATACTCATGGTATCCTTTGATAGAGAAGCAAATCATGATTCAATAATACTGAACAAAATCCTACCAATCATTGAAGAACACATAATGCCAGAATAATGAGAAACACAATATGAAAAGAGGGATATCAAGGAAATGACATTGTAAATGTTACTAAAGATAAAAAGAGTTTTAATTGTTTGATCAAATAAAAACCTAATATTATAAGAATTGCTTTTCATCCGAGATC
>JBKPMK010000200.1:0-2758 GCA_046732115.1 Thermoproteota archaeon | reverse complement strand
CTTACTATTACATCATCAGTATGACATTTACTAAAGGTATCCCAATCTTGGCTATTCCATGCATCGTCTAGCGTCTTCATTAACTGCATATTTTCTTCAGCACCCATTTGACATCAGATGCTGTAACAAACATAAAAAGCTCGTGGCTTTTGTTTTATTCAAAATCAATTCTCTCTTGAAAGTGATAGAACTTCAAAGCTAATCTAAATGCATCAAATATGTCATTATATGAAGTCGATTCCTTGTTTAGGACACTATCATTATCAACAGCAGTTCTTAATGCTGTTATTAGTTTGTCAAACCTATCAGGATTAATTGCAATCTTTCTAGGCTCATGTTCTAATATCATCTTGCAATGGCCTAACATGGCCTTATGTTCTTTATTGAAATTGACAGGAACTACCTTCATATCAGCAAGAGCAGCATCGTCTTCAAACCCTTCTGATCTGTATCTAGCAATTACTTTTATCTACTACGGTGGCATTAGTAAACAGAGCTAGTTTCATAGAATAGCACTCCTTTGCTAATGACAAGGCCTGTATCTTTTCGCGCTTGTCCTGGGCCTGCTGCGATGTATTCCATGCTTCTTTCAGTATGGCTGTTAGTCCAACTAGACTTCCATATCGGATTTCCATTAGGGTTCTTGGATAACTTAGTGGTATTCTTTAGCTCTTTAAGGGTTCCCTGTGCTACTAATTTTTCGACCAAGTATTTTCAAGATTTTGCAGAGTGGATTTGTTTAATATCTTAAAAGCCTTCGTTAACTTGGTTATCTAATACTAATATCTGAGAATTTTATACCATCATACAAATCGAAGCGGATAAATCTTTCTACCTCGTACCGTCTATTCTAAACCCCGTACGTACCCCTGCACTAAAGATGGGCGGTACGAGCCATTTAATGTTAGTAGCAGTGCGCCCCTCAAGTACAAATTTCAGACCTAATGGAAGCCACATACCCACAATACATGGATTATCTCTGTTTGGCTTAAGCCCATAGATCATAACTCAACGACCTTATTTCTCCCCATTGCAACTGTTCAGCTTTTGTGCTCAAATGTCACTCAAAGAGAGAGCCCTGTAAGGACTCATTTTGGCCCTGAGTTTATCAAATAATATACAATATGATCAGCATCAGCGGTAATATCCAATATCAATTGTTGATTTGTAGCATTCCTTTTCAAAAAACTTGACTTGTTGATCCAGTGACCATATTAACAACAGCAATAATAATAATGCCAGGGATGATAATTTAACAATCCTTAATGATACCGGAACCTTAAAGGATTGCAACATTACTGGTCAAATAGATTCATGTTGGGACTCTCAGTATCAGACGTTTGTGCCATAATGACGAAAATCAAAAATTGCAAACATTAATGGCAAGATAACGACACACTTTTCTTTTGACCTGCTCGTGAAAGTCTATAAATGCATCTTTTTCAAATTGTTCAGGATTTTTCACTTGACGAATGCCATTTTTTGGATTCACCTTCAAAAGGACGCTTTTTGGCTGGCATGATGCTATCTATCTGCTACGTCTTTTATTTTAGAAATATGAGGAATTCTTGGCACTAACACAGCAAATGCTATTGCAATTATAGCCATAAAATAAAAATTAAATCCAATAGCCATACCTATTGAAGCTGCAAACCATATAGCTGCTGCAGTTGTCAGGTTAGTAATTCTTTTGTCTGATTCACTTTTTAGTATAACACCTGCACCTAGAAAACCAATTCCTGTAACAAGCTGAGCAGCTATTCTAGATGTTGAAGTAGGATCAACATGTGCTGATAAATAAGTGAAAATCATAGATCCGCCAATAACAAAACAGTGCGTACTAATACCAGCTGCCTTACCTCTAGACTCTCTCTCAGCACCTATTAGAAATCCAGCAAGTAGTGAAAGACCTATGCCAATTAGGAAGTCAAGTTCATATCCACTTAAGAAAGTGCCATCTACCATGATAGTCTTAATCCCTCTCTTCTCTTCAAGATTTTATGAACGGCCTTCTTTATGGTGAATTACAATAGTGATATACCTTTGTAATCAAAAAACTTGATTGAGGTAGTTGCAATAGGAGTATCTATCTTTTGAGTATCCTCCTGTTGTTGCGATTGCTTTTGTTTATTTCTGATATAATTCAAGGCACTATCTATTGTTGTAGCGTTGGACAACAACGCCAGCTTCATTAGACGTGTACCCTTGAATAATTCCATCGCCTGCAGCTTTTCTCTATTGTCTTCAGAGGTTTCCAGTATTTCAAATGTATGTTTAAGTATAGTTTCCAAGGCTATACGACATACCTGGTACTGCTCGGGTAAATGATCTGTAGCATACTCTTTGATAGACTCCTTAGCCTGCTCTCGCAAATATTGCACATCAGAACTAATGGAAGAGTCAGATACCTGTAATTGGCGCTATCTCTATTTGACTCATTCCTTTGGCTCTCATTTCCACGACCTTAGATCTCCTCCATTGCAATTGTTCAGCTTTAGATTGAGATCCTGATCCAGATCCAGATTTTGTGGTCAATTTCCAGATTTTTCCTTCGTAAATGTTAAGGTGTCCAGATTTTTAGCTTTATCGAATCGTTGTTTCAACACATAACTGTTATTCTTGTTACTCTTGTTTTCCGTTCTGCTATCTATGTAGTCATAATATATGGGGATCCATTAATTAATAATAAGGATAACAAACCTTCCATGTCATGTCATAGAATGATTCTTCCGAGGTTTGATAAGTGTATTGAAGTCAT
>JBKPMK010000199.1:0-2994 GCA_046732115.1 Thermoproteota archaeon | reverse complement strand
ACATAGCCTAGTTTCTCCAGTATCGGCTAGTGTAGAAGTACCACTAATTGATAAGAGAAGTGGTCAGGTTATCTCTATATCTGGCCAGACACTTCAGCTGATGGATCTCGAGACATTTGAAGTCTTTGAAACATCATCTGTAGAAGATGAAATAAGGGATAAAATTAGACAGGGTGGAGAAGTCGAATATTGGAAAGTTCTAGATAGAATAAAAATTGTAAGAGCTAAGAGTTAACTAGTCCTTTTAGCTAATCAGCCTTGGTGTTTAAATTAACTGCAATAATAAGTGGGGATCATATATAATATGTGAGATAGCATTTGCCATACAGATCTGACTATGAATCCGTTTTTGATCTCATTGTCTTTATGCTTAACTACTTAATAATACAAGCGGTTTGCTAAATTAAGGCTTCTCGTACAGAGAAAGAATTATAACTTTCTGTACTTTATAAGCCAATATGAGTAATTGCGAAGAAAGAACAATGCCAATTTGCTTTACGCATGCGGAGCTGAAATTATTAGAAGAATATGCTAAGCAAAAGGGAATGCTAAACTGCAGCCAAGCTATCGAGGATATGCTAAAAAACAAGTGATATTTGGTATCTCTTCTTTATCTTATGTATCCTGTACTAGGTTTAGACGGTATGGCCAAGGGATCTGCTATTTTCGATCATTTTGCAATACTTGTGTACTGCCATTATTCACAAGTCTCTTGACATCATAATGATCCTTAACACATAGTTCTAATCTGTATTAACAAGATTATCCAAACGGATTAAAAGAAGATATTATTATACGACGACAATATTTTTGTAAATTCACACAGTCAACTTGAGAACTGACTTATGTTGATTAGGTAATTCATTTTGTTATTCTATGCCTAGCTGATGTGACAAGTGGTAGGAAATCTGGACGTACCAACAAAAATTGAGGAGACTCCATTTATTTGAAACAATCATATCTTTTATTCTTAGTTATAAGTCCAGCACTAGTTACAAATTCCTGTACATTATCGACTGACATGGAGTAACTATACCATGTAGACAGTATTGCAATTGTAGATCTCGAACTGAGAAGGTTCAATAATAATAAAATCTGTCCTTCAGCAAACGTTTAGATGAAGACAGATTTTCTGTAAAGGGTAACAACACTGCTACTGAAATAAACATAAAAATATTTTATTTAATTCTACGAAAAGAATATCCAGATTCTTGTTTGTCAACCTATACATAGATTCGAAATCAGTAAACATATACGAGTTTCAATAATCAACATAAAGATGATGCTTTAAGCACATATGTTGAAATTTTCTTAACAATAATTTCGATTGTTTTACTTGCTTCTAATGTCTCCATTCTACACTTTGCTTACAGTCAAGAAAATGCTGCATCAAGCATGGCTACTGATTCGGACCGGTCACAAAAGGAAAGTAACATAACAATAAAAATAATTGTATTCTTAATTATTTGTTATGTTGTATGGACAGTTTATAAAGGATTAAAGTATAGACATGCAAAATACCGAAAAAGACAATATTTCAAATCGTACATAAAAGAAAGCACAATACTAAAACAGCGTCACAAATGTGCCATATGCAAAAAAAGAGCTGACGTATGGGATTATGATCACATCGACGGAAACAGGTCGAATAATCACGCTAGAAATTGTCAAGCATTATGTCCTAATTGTCATGCGAAGAAAACACGTGGTCTACTGGAACAATGAAAGAAATCATATGTCAATTGCGATATATGCTAGCTTGCCGTGCAGGGCTCATTATCATTACCGTGTATTATTTATGAGTGGTACCGCCCATGATAATCATTTTATATCGCCATGCTGTAGTTTCCTCAAATCATGTTTTTAGTATTCCGTGCTACTCTAAATATGTCTTTTGTTGATGCAACCAATAGCTTCTGATGTATGTATGTGGCATGGTTTACATAACTAGAAGTGTAAACTCAGGTCGGACCTCACGAATTCCCCTTGATTCCTGATTTAGAATATTATTTTAACAGATCTATGATATTATTCCGATCTTCTTCTTTATATCATGAATCTCCCTTTTTATTTCGTGAATATCTTTGGAAAGTTCATCAAGTTCACTTCGAGTTGGGAGATTCAGGGTTTTGAAATTCTTTTCCGCAATATTCTGTAAATGTTTTACTACATCAAGTTGACTACTAATTAAATTACTGTTTATAATTCCAAATTCGTTAGAGCTGAACAAGTCAGTGAATGCTTCTTCGAAGGCATCAACTATAGTCTTTCTGTATTCTTCCATAATCTCTTTTGGAGAACGTCCTGGTTTATTTTTACTATAATGTTGTTGATTTTGGTTTCCATTATGCATTCTGTCAGCTACTTGTTCTACAGCACGTAGATATGCATTGTTCATTTGAGTCCAATACTCTCGCGTGTTGGTTTGTAGCTGAATTACTGTTTGAAATAGATTGAATAGTTCTTGAGAATAAAATATCGAGTCTTTTGAAAAAGCTTGAAAGGGCCCAATAGTAGGTAGCTTTATGAAGTCAGACCAGACATTAAAAATGTCTTTTATCTGTTTTCTCTCATGAGCTGCAAAAGTTGATTTTGTATCACTAGGCGAAATACCATTATTAGTTTCCATAATTCTCATCTTCCATAATTGTCTAGTAGCCATATTTGATAAAAGCATTATGAATCTATTCTTACTTGTCCACATTTTGTACGGCGTTTGGCCATGATGATTTTCATAATATAAAATATACTTATAATCAAATGTGCTGCTGTATATGAATTCTCAAATACTGGAAATTCCATTGCAGTAACAACTAAGACGATATAAATTTAGAATCAATTGCCAAAGTTACTCATGGTTTTGTTGGTGCTGATTTGCAAGCCTTGTCTAAGGAAGCAGCAATGCGAGCATTAAGAAAGGTATTACCAGAAATCGATCTGTCATCTGAAAATATACCTGCTGATATATTGAGGAAGATCATAGTCACAATGCAG
>JBKPMK010000198.1:0-2382 GCA_046732115.1 Thermoproteota archaeon | reverse complement strand
GGTCTCTTTGTAAATGGAATATTATCTTCGGTCATTCCAATTCCAACTGAACTAACAATTTCTGCCTTATTAGCTTCTGGACAGAATCAACTAAATGTCTTCATAGTCCTAACTATAGGATCAGTAATTGGAGGACTTCTTGCGTACTATTTGGGCTACACTGGAAAAAAATTGTCTCTTCAAATACGCAAAAGTCGAACTAGTAAAAGTAATTTTCATAATGGTAACAAGAATATTACTTATCAGGATAGAGAGAAGGAAAAACGAAGTACTGTCTTGTTAGATAGATATGGATGGATAATTATCTTCTTGTCTCCATGGATCCCTATATTCGGAGATGTTATACCAATCGTTGCTGGAGTTAAAAAATATGACTTCAAAAAGTTTGTTATCATTATGAGCATAGGTAAAACGGTAAAGGCAGTTGTTATAGTATATTTTCTTGCAATTATTGTGTCCACAGTTTTTCATTGAGGTCCATATTTTAGAGACAACACGTAGCTTTCTGGCATATGTATATTAGTTCACGTAAACGACTTGAAGCATGTCGCCAATGTCTTACTGGGACATATAGAGGTCATAGAAATGATGGCAAAAATTCAATAAAGCATGCTGCATACAATCTTACTAGTCCAATAGATCACACTATCTTTATCAGCCATTTTAGGATGGAGAATAAAAATTCTTAAATGATCCTTGAGCTATCCTACACTTCTGCCAGCTCTGTTACCTTAAGCGTTTATCACCTCCTTGTTATGCATGCTTAGAAAAAGGGTCAACCAATTTTGTACATGCTTTAGTTTACAATTTTCTTTACTACAGGGGAAATAGTCATCAAAACCCTCGGTTCTATCCTTAATATACTGCATTGTTCTTTCGATGATACTTTTTTCATATGAAGAATGGATATGGTGATCTAGTTTTAAGAACTGACAGGCTTGTGGATACCAGGTACCGCCATCTGTAGATATTGAATGCTTACCACCACCATATCCTTTTGTCAATGAAGAAATAAAGTGCTCTGCAATGAGCATATTTCGTTCTTTTGATACACTAATTCTAAGAATTTCCTTAGATTCTGACTCTATTGCAACCCAAATCCACATGTAATTAGAACCAATCTTTATCATGGTTTCATCAATGATAAATTCCGTTGTCCGTTTTCTCTTTCTCATGATTCTTTTAGGTCTGTACTTTTGAATCCATTTCCAGATGGATACATGACTTCTTTTGACGAATCGAGATAATGCCTTCGAAGTATTCCTATATGACAAACCTAGAAAGTATAAGTACAATCCGTAGCCAACATACTTTGAAGGGGTCCTATTTCTTTTAACAACCATATTAAGAGATAGGACGTCTTCAGCTATAGGATTTTCTTTAAGTTAACACAGCCTAAAAGGATAGTTATATCTCTAGTACATGGACAAATGCCCATCTATAGTAATTAGTAATTAGAATAATTCTAGTACAAAGTTATGGCAGTTATACCACTAAATCTAATAAAATAAGGAGTAATTAGATATTTAGTCCTACGAAATATCATCATAACCGTCATGAAAGTGCCTCTATTGTGTTGTCAGCCTTGATTATGTCCTTGGTAGCGAGTATATTGTTGTCATATATAGGATCTCAAATAAATGAAAGCTTTGCTAAATCATGTGCTAACGAAAATACAGGTAATGTTGCTACATATTCATGTGAATCCCAAGGATCTGGCTACCTTTTTTTGTCATTGTCAGGTAACGATGTTAAAACAATGACTACAGTAAATAGTTTGACTACACATGCAAAATCAAATTCTAATGCCGGAGGTGGTAGCAGGGGTCAAAACAGTGAATCTCCATTTCTTCTACCTTTTCCATAAGTATTTGAAGTATTTGTGAAGTTAAACTCGCGTTCGATATAGCCACAAAATATAGCCAAACATAATACTGTCTGCAGGAATTTCATTTTGTATATCTGATAATTTCTATGAATGTGGTCTTGTTGTAGAGTTAGGTCTCCTACCTTTACTTATTTTCTTTAATTCTCATGGGAATAAAGCGTACATCCAAATTTAAATAATCCATAAAGTATATGATTTGAAATTCTTTATTTATAAAGTACGAATATTTAAGTTTGAAAATTTGACTCCAAGAGAAATCAGAAGATGCAGCCTGTTTCAGTTCAATTCTTACCAGATTTGGAGAGCATCACTAAAATGCGTCTGGTAATTATGATATGAATCAGACTGCAACCTTGGTATGTAGGGAATAGTGCTGCAAGTTAAATTAGTATTTGAATCTAATGACTGCAAAGCAGTACAATGCAGCCGTTCATGCAATAACAATAATCTCCCACCTGTCTCTTATACACATCTCCGAGCCCACGAGACCGGTC
>JBKPMK010000197.1:0-5626 GCA_046732115.1 Thermoproteota archaeon | reverse complement strand
ATACGCTTTGGTGGAATCAGTTTAAAGGCGGCTTAGATTATGCAGTATACATTACCACTGCGCCAGAATGGGATGGAAGCTTAAGTGGTGCTCTTGTTGAAGAAGCAATTTCCTGGAGAAAGGTTACAACAAAAGCTCGGCACACGACAATTCATGGCGAAGCAACCACATTGTTACCGTTTATATACGCTGCTCTCTTGCAAGGTAAAGAGAAGCAATGATAGCTCTGCTAAAGGCGTACCAATGTTAATCATCAATGCAAAAAAGCTTGATAGAAACAAAAATGTTTGTGTAATATGAGATAATAATTATCATTATTATTAATATGTAAATTTTTAAATTCGTTAATTATTTCATGATGTATGTGTCTCTATCTCCTTTTCTTTTCATTACTTTTCTGACAGTCATTACAAAATCATGAAAAAATACAACCATCATACCACTTACTTCTACAATGTTTTTATATTTGAGAGTCCCTCATTTATTAGATTTGGGTATATAGTTATGATTAACCTTGTAAATCAAGACTCCAAAAACTAGCCCTGGATCATTACTGTTGAAACTTGGTGATGCATATACCAAATTAAATGGCTCGCTAGTACCATTTACACTGCTCTGCGGATATTTAATATCTTTTGAATAAATCGCAATAGTACCTGGAGAGTATTGTGATTGAATGTTGGTTCTTGAAGCATAACCTTGAACAGTAAACGGTATCAACTGACCGAGAAATGTTGCATTCCAGAATAATGGTGTAGGAGTTACTCCATCTTGTTCTAAGTATTTATTCTCATCGAACCCTCCTATTCTGATGAACCACTGCTTCTTACTTTCGTCTCCACCATTTCCCAAAGTATATAAAGCATTAGGGCTTGCACTTGCCAGACGTTGAGCTACAACATAGACTAAAATGTAATCTGCCTTTAATTGTCGAGCTATTTTAATTGAGTCTTCGGGTTTTTCAATGAACATTTTTGCAATAGTTTGTATACGAGTTTGATTTATGGTTCCATTATCTGCTAGGCTAGTTCGATTGCCTAAAGTAGTTATCCAGTATCCATAATCCCACCATGACGCAATTATTGCATTTTTTGGAGTGTTTTTTGAAATCCAATTTAAAGAATCTATCCAATCATTAGTCTGTATTTTATATCCTGTTCCACCGTTGGCGATAGACGGAGGAATATCTGCAGAAATCAGCCAATTAGAATTTGGTGGATATATCATTGGAATTGAAAGTAAGAAAATAATCATGACTACAGAGACAATTCTAATAATTCTTGCTTTGGACTGTTGTTGTATTCCACCAGCATTCTGGTCAAATCTTTTTCTGTTAATTTTTCTTGCCTTTGCTGCTGATGTTGCAGACGTAGCTGATGACGATGATTCCCTGATTTCAAGTATGCTTTTTGTTATCTCATATATTCCCAATCCCGCCAAGACGATAACTCCCATAGATGCAAAGACTAACAACCTGGCAAATGTAGCACTAACATAAATTCCTGTCAATCCAATTATTAATGCAAATATTGACATATCGTCCCTTCGTTTAAATGCCATCCAAACACCTAATCCACCAAACATTAACAATATTGAGTAGTTTGAAAAATAATCTACCAACGTAGGTGTAAAATGCTCAGCAACTGATTGAGTTAAAGCATTTTGTGACGAGAGAAATGGATTTACTGAGTTTAGGTATCTGAATGAGGATGGATGATACATTCCTGCACCTATGACGCCACCTGCTACAATAACGAATGCAACTAAAAGAAAGAGCGTATTTCGGATTTCTGTCTTTGACTGACTTAATTTTTTCAAAAAGTTTGCGATACACAGAAATATTGTGCCACCAATCAAAGCAATACCTGGTAAACCAAATACGAATGAAATGCCAGGCCTTGGAAATGCCCCTGCCGATATCAGAGCAAATAGAGTAAATGTAATTGCTACATACATCGGAATACTTGTATCTCTTCTGAAGAACGGAAGTGCAATAAGAAATAATGAAATTGGGATACTAAAATACTGAATTCCTCCCCACGATGCATTAGCAAGTCCAAGCATAAGTCCTCCTACAACTGCTTTTGGGATAGCATACCTGACTTCTCTATGCTTAATTGCAGAAATAAACAAGTACGTAGCAAGCAAACCAAAAAATAAGCCCAGAGGTTCTGATTTGAACCACCCTAGATTTCCCCTTTGGATTATAGCAGGAGAGAAGGAAAATAGCAGCGCCGAAAACATTCCTGCAGAAGTGCCGCCTATTACCCTTACAAGCGCAAAAATAACTATAGCAGTTAGTGAACCCATAATCACTGGCAAGATGATTGTAAAATCTAGCAATGAAATACCGCGACCAAAAATACTATATAGAAAAGCAGCAACTATGTGTAGTCCTGACTGCGATGTGCCTGGAATATTGCGTCCTTCAGGATACCATGTCATGGTATCATGCCATTTCCAGTATGCATTAAGGCCATGATCTACAATATATTTAGTAGCACGATAATCAAAGTAAGGATCAAATTCATTTAGATAGAATCCATATTTTCCTGGATAAGAACGCATTATAAATGCGGTCGTAAATACAATACCTAAAACACCAATAACTAAAAGATGTCTTAATCGAAATTCAAAACCTGCTCTCCGAAAAACAGTCTTACCTCCCTCCAACATTACATTGAAGTTGATTTTACCTCTTTTTTAAGTTACTGGCATATGAAGTAGTTGAAGCAAAATTGAATGTGATTATTTGTTTATAAAAATTAAAGTCAAAGAAGCAGTTTATAAAGTGGCATACACAGCTCTTTTTATATGTATATTTTACTGTTTTCGCTTGTTCCGTTTTGCAGTGTCAGCCTCCTATAACGATAATGGCATCGCCATTTGCAATTGTATCAATCAGTTACTGGTCACTATCCATATGAGTCTTAGGGAGAGAATGTAATATTCTTCTTCCTTTGTTTTAGTATAATTTTAGCACTTTTTATAGATCCCTTTGATGGATAGAATACAGAATATTATAATCAAAAAATTCATGTATTTTAGTAAGCATTTGAATTGAACTTTGTGTGGGTTGGAAAAATTTAGGACTCTGTCATAACCTTATAGCATGCAATCTTCAAAACCAGAATTATTCTTCCTTTTTATATCCATCTTATCACAGCATTATAATAAAATAAACGGAATAAAATAAAACCTATTAGAAAAAAGGCTACTGCCAAATTAGTATTATCGATTACAAATATTTTATGCCAAAGCATATATTCTTTGGATTACATTATACACTATTTGCAATATTGCCGTGATTGTTATCATATACTTAACGGAAAGCTAAATTAAAAATAATTTGCAGAACATCAGAGGTCCGTAAATGACATGATTGACAAAAGAAAGGGAAACACCGCAAGAAAGATCGTTTAGGTGATCACTTCTTGGATTTAGCCCCTGCTTTCACTTTCTTTGCAGACTTTGATCCTTTTTTCTTTGCTGCCATTTTCATTTATATAAAAAAAGAAATCGTATTTAAGTTTTTAAATACTCTTTTTTCATAGAGTGTTATCAAATTTTATTTTATTTTCTATTTTTAATTCAATTCACGCTGGTGTTATTCTCGTTTTAAGATTTTAGTCTCACATGTCTTCACAAGCTTTGAGAATTTTTCAGCGTCCTTGTCGGTGCCGACTATTGATCCATAATGCATAGGTATTGCAAATTTTTTTGGCCTAATGTATTCATTTACTGCTTGAGCAGCCTCCTCCGCTGTCATAACATATGTTCCTGATACAGGAACAAATGCTATATCGGGGTCAATCGATCTCATTTCAGGAATTATATCTGTGTCACCAGTATGGTAAATACGTTGATTGCTCACAGTAAAAACGTAGCCAACCTTTTCGTCGGGTTTTGGATGAAATTTCTTATTTGTATTGTACGCCGGCACAGTTTCAATTGGAATGCCTCGAATAACTATTTTATCCCCCGGACTTACACTTTTCATTTCTTGTACATCTATTTCTTTTAGCTGTTGGCTGCATTCCTTAGCGGCAATTATACTTGTTTGTTTGCTTATAACGTGTTTTAAATCATCTATGCTTAAATGGTCATAGTGATTATGAGATATTAAAACAAGATCTGCATCATTTTTATTCTGTTGCATTTTCGAAAGTTGATAGGGATCAATATATATTGTAATATTGTTATTGCTCGTGTCTTTCCCACGTACTTTGAAGCCATCATGGCCTATCCAATGTAACTCAACTTCAGCAGAATCTGACATACTGGATTATTGGTATAATACACAAGATGATATTATATAAGTTTCACTTGTATATTTAATATTAAAATTAGAATTGAAATTCCTGCGTTGAATACAACTTAGTTCAAGCACAGCGAATGCAATTAGGAATGAAGGGCAGTATAATAACTGTTAGCATAAAGTATTATTATCGTCATCTTTATCTACTATAATATGGTATGAAGAAATCTCCATACACAAATTAGTTACTTACTGAGATTTATTGCAATCCCATTAAAATTATCGAGATAGTTAAAAGTTATTTTTGTACGTTTGGAAGTATGTTATTATTTACTATAAATGATAATAATTAGATATAAAATAAAAATAATATAGTATAAAGAGAATAGCAGTACAAAGAATCTAAGTGACTAGTAGCAATAATACTAACCATGGATCATTATCTATATCCGAACTTATTAGGAATTTCCCATTCTCATCTAGACGCCATAACCAAGAAAGGGTATTGCAGGAGATGTGCAATGCATTCAATTCAGACTACAAATATATCATATTAGAGGCGCCTACAGGTTTTGGGAAAAGCCCTGTAGCTATAGCTGTTGCCAGAACATTGGGTTCAAGCTATATTTGTACTTCGACAAAGGATTTGCAGACCCAATACTCAAAGGATTTTCCATATCTTAAGGCGGCAAAAGGAAAGAATAACTTTACTTGTTTGGTAAAAGAGGATTTTATCAGAAATGGTACTTATCAATGTTTAAGCTGTGCTTCAAGTAATATGAAGGAATGCAATCATACTTCAGTACAATATGGTCCTTGTATGACAGATGATTCCATGAAAGATAGCGGTTGCAAATATAGAACTTTTGCAAAAGATTATATGATAAGCAAAAAGGGAACACTGGAAGAACAAGTATTTATTGAAAATGACATCAAAAAAAATTATCAAAAAGAATATTCTAGATGGTTGCCAATACAAAGCTTAAAAGATCAAAGAAAAGAATGGAAGCCGTGTACATATTTTGATCAACTGAATGTATCACTCGCTTCAAGTCATTCGATATTTAATTATTCTATATTTCTGTCGCTTTTGCCTCTAAGAAAGAGCTTATCTGAAAGAGAATTACTGATATTAGATGAAGGGCACTTATTAGAGACAGAAATTGTAAAGTTCAGAGGGCTATCAATATCTAAAAGAAGGTGGAAAAGGTATATTCATGATTTATCTATTACGGATTATGGTTACAACGAGATAGAAAGATGGATTGATTTTTTAATTGAACTTGAAACAAAGATGCTTGTCTTGACAGGCAATAGTGAAATGATAGAATCATTGTCTATAGAACGAAAAGCCAAATACAACTATCA
>JBKPMK010000196.1:0-2544 GCA_046732115.1 Thermoproteota archaeon | reverse complement strand
CTCCCCTCCAACTTGTGCAAGGGGTCCAAAGTAACTGGGATTCCACCACCATTTTTTTCCATAGATTACCGAATTGAGCAACAGTTTTAGATAGTGGTTTTAACATCTCAAACTCAGGAAGTAACAACTATATCGAATTAGCAGCATTTTTAGTGGTGGCTTTCCCCGAATCAATGGAGTTCAGGACAGCGAATGATTTATGTAACCATCCAACTCAAGTGTCAAATTTCATGTCTTTCATTGTATTGTTCTCCAAATCAGTTATTCCATGACTTTTAGCTTGGCTAAATCAATCAAAGATTGGCTTTGATGTGAGTAAGCCTGGTCAAGCGCGTATTTTTGGAGCGATAATCTGTCCAACTCGCGCTTAAGTCCATTTATTTTGTTAAATGATTTTATGTCTTGAATCAGGCGAATAGTGGTACTAACAAAAGGTAAATTATAGTATTTTGCTGCTTGATTTATTGCAATCTTGAATGCTATTAGATCCTCAACACCAATTTGCAAAGCTGAAATCTCCTCTACTAGCGGCAGTATGTTTTTGTACTTTGCTATCTGCTTTGTGAATATTTCACATCTACCTCTAAGCTGCTTTTCTTTCTTTTCTAGCCGTTGTATACCCCGAAGCTTCCTAGAAATTTTTTTAGCATCAAATTTATATTCTCTAGCGTTTAGCATAAGATTCAGCAATTTGTCAATATCCTGTGCAGATAGACCGTGTTTGTCAAGTTCATCACTTAGTTTTAGATATCCATCGATAGCTTCAACGGATACATTCTTACTTTGAAGTACATCATTAGCATGTTGAATTTCTCCCTCAATCTCTTTCTTTTGTTCTAGTTTTTGCTTGACATAATTCGGTAGTTGATCCGGGGGAACAGATTCTGATTTGAAAACAGCATATATCTGATTTATAAGTTCAATTGCTTTACCCGGGGGAATATACCCAGAATTAATATTTGCAATAAATGACTCAATCTCATTTTCCTTTGCCCCCGAACCACGGAAGAAATTGTACAACCTAAAAAACGAAGCTAAATCGCTTGAAGATATTCCTCGTTTTTTTGCTTCAAGTGTTAATTCTCTGAACGAATCAAGATCGAAATTATCAAGCCCAGCTTTATAATCATCGACTATAATTGATACAGTTCCAGCTCCTATGTCATTATCAGCAATAATCTTTTCGCGAGCTTCCCCGGCTAGCCATTGCTGTACGACTCTTCTTTTGACAATCTCATCTGTCGGGGCAGGCATTCCATGTATAATTATACTGTAACATAGCTATAAAGTAAGCGTCAAATACATGTCAAATGCTTGCCAAATGGCTGTCAGATGGAATTTGGAACGGGAATGGAATTGTACTAGGTACTATATACAGTATTTGTATTTTTGAGTATCAGTGTTCCTCCTCATGTCTCTTTTTTCTTTTATCAAATATAACTTTAGCATATGCTCCTACGAATCCACCTGCGAATAAACCTATGAACTGACCATAAGTTCCCCAGAAATCTTTGAATTGTTCGCTAATCGTCATAGGGGCTATTACTGTTACTGTAAAATTTACTGGTTTGGTTAGATAGCCAACTGTTGGAAATTTTTTGGATAGTTCAAATTCGGGATCTACTACTCCACGTGTTGTGTTAGTAGATATTGGTTTTGTTTGTGTAGCTATAGATGGCTCGCGTATAGTTACGATCAAAGGCACCGTGTAAATACCTAATGGTGTTTGTTGAGGAACGGCCACTATGAATAAAGGTGGCTGGTTTCTTTCAATAGCTACATGTAAATCACTTGAGTTAAAACTCGATGCCGTGTCTGCTAGAGTTATATTAAGAACATCATTAGAAAAACCCGTAGTTGACTTTATCCTAGCTGGAATTAGCAATTGTTGTCCTTGTCTTATCATTATGTTGTTTGGTGACGTAGCCATCTCTAGAGTTGGTGGAGGTATGCTTACCCAACTAGTAAACTGTCTAACTTCGTTGGACTTGTATGACTCTGCTGTATAGAATAGTAAATCGTAATTACTAGGATAATTTATAGAGCTTAGGTCTAACTCTAATCTAACAGCACCACGTAACGCATTAGGGTCGAGCAAAGATTGTGTGAGATTTTTTGAACCCACTATTATATAATCACCTGTTGATGATAATTGGTAAAGATATCCATTTAATTTTCCTCCAGCTACTTCCACGTAAAAATCATAATCAGCTCCATTATATCCTGTCTTTGGATTGGAATCAGCGTCGATTAGCATTCCATAACTAATCTTTCTAAATGGGTCATTGTTATATACTGGCGAAGAAGATGTAAAACCAGAAGCTAGCCATATTGTGGTGTTCAGAGTTTTTCCATCACTTAGGTAATTAACTGCTTTTATGTCAGTATAATTAGATTTGAGGTGCGCATCACTAGTTCCATAAGTTTGAACCCAATGAGGATTTTCATTTGTTATTTCTTGGAGTTCAAATGCTGGCGATGAAGCAACAGCCTCTTCGTCAGAAGGATTCAAGAACAATAACGATAATGGTAATAAGATAATAA
>JBKPMK010000195.1:0-6138 GCA_046732115.1 Thermoproteota archaeon | reverse complement strand
GAGTTGCTGCTGAAAGAATGTTATACAACTAAGAGACTTAGTCGACCGGGCATTGGCAATTTAGCAATTTCTACCCAACTTCCAGCGGTGGCCTTTTGATGTTTTATATCCTTAGCGGTGACGTTAGCGCTCAATCAACGTGGAGATTCAGGTAAATAATATTAAGTAATAGTAACAACAACCATCCATGGAATTTGATTAAAACAAAATTCTAGAAAGACAAGCATATAATGAAATATTAGCAAGGATAGAATATACATTAACAACTAAAGGGCAAGAATTAGTTGAATCAGTAATTTATCTATTAAACTGGGTTGAAGAAATGGGCAAAAGAGTAAACTAAGGATGTGAAAGTCCTTAATGACTATTTTGTTTCTGCTATTAATCAAGCCTCATAAACAAGTGGCTATGTGGTAATGGCATAAGTATTAGAAACAGGGTAAAACGTCATCTATTGATAAAATATCTACGATATTGTTTGTCTTCTCTCAAGTTCCTGCAATCTGTTTGTTATAACCATAAGTTAGTCTGATAAATGTGTTATCGCATCATCTTTCATTTTATCACGGTCTCTCATCGATCGATTCGGTTGTTCTAATTCTTCTAACTTAGTCTGTAGGTCAGCACCTTGTCTTTCTAGTTGATGAACGTTTAGAAATGTAACTTCGCCATGATTTGGTTTTCAGACACACCTAAGCTCTAGTAGGATCTGGTTTGTATTCTCCTTTCATAATTATCTGCTTTGCTATTTTGTTCTTAGCAGGTTGTTCTACTTTTCCAATAACGCTTAAAATGTTTTGAAATGTGACACTCATGTCACCATATTTCTGCTTCATTGACTGTCTGAAGATATTGAAAGTCTTTTGGTCCCAGTATCATTAAAGCCACGGCTAAAGGTAGTAGGCACTTTTCTATTTCTGAATATGCTACCTCACGTTCTTCGGTCGGGCACCATTTTTATAACGAATTCTATGACCATTAGCACACAGTTGGTTAAAAGAAAATTCCGTATTTTTTGTGGCTAGATACACTCCTACTGGAATATTGACTAACCCAAAGCTTATGTCTCCTTTCCAGGTCCTTGAGGCCAAATAGCTATGTTACCAGCTAACAGATGAGCTTCAGTTGTTAAATCAGCTACTGAATTAAAGCTAGACGCTTTAGCTATGTATCTTGTTTTATAACAACATTCGGAGCGTAACAAACTTATATTTGAAAAGTTGATTACTGCATACTAGCTTGGCTTCTGAAAAGCCTCGCCTATAATAGGATAGTTCCGCTGAAGAATGAATTCTAGAACTATCGTTGTAACCCTTAACAGTTTCTTTGAAGACGATTTGTTATCATTCTTGATTGTATGGTGGCATCGGAATGGTAAATAGCGACCAGATATAATTGTGCATGAAATACCTTCTTACTATTGGATGCCTTTCAGCTCGGTAGGATGATTCACAGCCAGAACTTATTACCGAATGATGACAGGCCTAACATTCCTCTACCTATAGTCCTCAGCATATAGAATTCTTGGAATTAGTCTGATAACCCAAAGAATCGGAAAGTACACATTAGAACTTGATGAAGTTAATAGATATGAGCGAGTTACTGTAGAGTTACAAAGACTATTCAGAGAAAGGCAAAGGTATCCTTGATGAAAACTTGGTAAGCAAATCTCAAGTTAAATATTATAGTTAGTAGTCCTAATTATAATAGTAAGGAGAGGTATTCTATTGCAAAGTCCTCGCTCTGCCTTGATATTTGCCATAGCTGCTGGCCTATTGTTAGTCTGTACGTCGCTTAGTCTCACTTATGCCGTAACGCCTGCCGCTGCCGTAGACGACAAGGGCAAGGGCAATGATGGCTCCAGCTCTGGCGGTATGGTTCCAGTTTCAACTACTGATATTGCTAACACTAAGAGCAATACTTCGTGTATTTCAGGAGAAAGTCGCAACGCGGATAATCAATGCGTCTTTGCTGGTCCATGTCCAAGCAATACTATTACTGTGAGACACAATTTTGACAAAACAGGTAAATGCTTTAGGAAATGAATCATGCAAAACTAGTATACAAACTCCTCACTTTTTGAACGCTTCAAACACATCCTAATTGGGGTTTGTACTGCAGGTATGTTATCTTATATCATTGAACTGCTCTTAACAGACAAGTCGTTATATTGGAAACGGTGGTTTAACTAACTCCTTGAACATTCCCTAACAGATCAGCTGCTGCTTCGATAGCTTCTATTGGATCTCTTCCTTGACCGAGCGCTGTCACCACCATCGCAGCCATTTGATTTCCCATTCATTAATCTCTCTGGATTAAGGACTGCTTACACCATAGTAATTTCACACCTACTATCGTGACCTGTCCTGTTACGCCTTAAGCAAAACCTTCCTTATACACTGAGCCATCTATCATTGTAGCGATCGCATTAGTGTTAATGACAGTCGCAGGCACAACACAGGCACGCTTCGGTGATACTCCATATCAATCTGATTATCACAATGGATGAGGTGATCATATTAAAGGAAATCCGTTCATTGACCTTTCATTGAGTCCAGAGTACTCACGTGGATATTATAACGGATGCTATGCCTGCCGTAGTTAAGGAATGAAAATCCTAGTGAGCGCGCTTGCCGTCTTGGTGTTAATGATAGGCGTGCCCTCAATGCAAAGTGTGTTGGCAAATTAGGCGGATACAGAACAGGAAGCTGGTATTGCTACTCACTCGCAAGGTAGAGCTTGCGACTTCGGTCCGTCTCATGATGAGTGTCGTCTTCAATTCCTCGAAAGAACGACTATGTCGCCCTATCAAGCAGGGTATACGGAAGGTGCTAATGACTTTAGTCTAGGGGTATTTCACCAGGGTAAGCTTACCGATTTCGATGGTGGACATTCGGGTACTTTTGGCAACGGCTATGTAGATGGACGGAGAGCGTCATGTTTTAAAGCGCACCAGAAGAGGACCCGAAGACCGAAAATGGCTGTGAACTTTCAATGGATGCTGGTAATCCATGAAGACAATAATTCTAAGTCTTTTAATCATAAGCCTAATGATAGGCGCGCAGTCTGGCTTTGCACAACTTGGAGCTCCACAATCTTAGATAAACTTTGGTAGTATAAACAGTTTAAATGCGCCATAGGTTCAAATTTTTTATACTAAGAAATATAAAACTCGAATCGTATTTATACTACTATGACCACTCTGGATCGTGTTACGCACTATTTTAAATTCAGATAACAAGCGCCTGTTTGTAGTTCTATTGATCTCTATTGTTGTTATTTCAAGTATTCTACCTTTAGGTAGTTATGATTTGGTGTCTGCCAAAAGCAAAAAAAAAGTAAGGGAAAGTTCTGACACTTCAGACGTCTCACCCAAGGACGTTACCAATGAAGATAATACCTCATCTCAGCAGCCTAATATTGATAATGGCATCTCGGAACAATCACCCAAGTCTAATCCAGATGAGCAACAATCCTCATTGCAGAACCTCCAGACAGGATTAAACGCTACTACTCCCGAACAACCGTCTTCATCCGAAACCACAGATTCTGGAACATCCCCCGCCTTCGTGCCCCAGCCACCAAACTCATCTGAAAACAACGCACAGCCTAGCTCATCTGAAAACAACAACACCTCTGGAACATCCCCCGCCTTCGTGCCCCAGCCACCAAACTCATCTGAAAACAACGCAACCTCTGCGCAACAATCAGCTACGCAAGGTAATGCTCCAGCGTCATTTGCTCCTATAGAGCAAGGCGGACAAGAGTTCTCGACTAACAAAACACAAACGAAGCAAAGTGCATTACAGCCACTAATTGAGAACGTAGTCCCCTCCGGGCAAGTTAAATCGGACATCGCATCAGTTGCAGCGTCGAAGGCGGCTGATGCTGCAGCTTCTGGAGCGACACCTGCCGAGGTTGGAACCTCTGCTGCTTCTTCTCTGATCGCGGCCGGAACTCCCTCAAAGACCGCTGCCGGAATAGCAGCCGCCACTGCTGCTACTGCATCTGGGGCACCTAAGGAAGCGGCAGCAGCTGCAGCAGCTGCTGCAGCAGCAGCAGCATCGAAGGGTGCCTCAGCTGAAGACATAGCAGCAGCTGCGGCTGCTGCCGCAGCATCAAATGGTGCAACTCCGGCTGCTGCTGCGGCAGCAGGATCAGCAGCATCAGCAGGCACGACAGCAGCAGCTGCTTCAGCAGCGGCCTCCTCAGCTGGTGCCTCTTCAGCTGCCGCTTCGGCTGCCGCTTCTGCGGCGGGCTCGGCCGCAGCTAGTGGTGCATCAGCCGCGGGAATCGCGGCCGCCGCGGCAGCCGCGGCCGCATCTTCTGGTGCCTCTTCTGGTGCCTCTGCGGCCTCAGCAGCAGCCGCAGCCGCATCTTCTGCCGGAGCATCACCTGCAGCAGCAGCCGCAGCCTCTTCAGCCGCATCTAAAGCGGCAGCTAGTGGAGCATCACCTTCTGCTGTAGCAGCCGCCGCATCAGCTGCTGCCGCATCCAACGGCGCTTCACCAGCTGCAGCAGCAGCAGCAGCAGCCGCAGCCGCTGGCGGAGCTGCAGCCGCCTCGGCAGCAGCAGCAGCCTCATCATCTGGTGGTTCCCCAGCTGCTGCTTCTGCAGCAGCAGCAGCAGCAGCCGAATCAATTGCTAGTGGCTCCTCGACTGGTGATATTGCAGCCGCAGCCGCAGCCGCAGCCTCCTCGAAAGGTGCGTCGCCGGCCGCAGCAGCCGCAGCCGCAGCCGCCGCAGCAGCAACTAGTTCAGGTGCTTCATCAAGTGTAGCAGCCGCAGCAGGATCAGTTGCTGCTGCAGCCGCAGCAGCCGCAGCAACTGGAGGGCCTGCTTCTAGTGCGGCAGCCGCATCTGCTGCAGCAAGTGCCTCTGGTCTATCACCCAAAACGGCGGGAACGACAGCAGCTGCAGCAGCCGCAGCAGCCTCGTCTGCCGGATCTTCGAGTTCGGCAGGAAGTGCAGCCGCAGCTGCCGCTGCAGCAGCCGCAGCCAGTGGCGGGTCGGTAACTGAAGTGGCCTCAGCCGCAGCTGCCGCCGCCTCATCCGCAGGAGCTTCAGCAGCCGCAGCATCCTCTGTTGCTGCAGGAACCGCTGCAGCCACAGCCGCCTCATCCGCAGGAGCTTCAGCCGCAGCATCAGCCGCAGCATCAGCCGCAGCATCAGCCGCAGCATCAAGCAGTGCTTCTTGTGGAAAGATTGGGGCGGCAGCCTCCTCTGCAGCATCAGCAGCCGGAGCTGGCCCCAACGCAGCATCAGCCGCAGCCGCAGCATCAGCTAGTGCTACATGTATTTACCGGGTAAAGTATATTCAGAATGTTATTGTTACAAATGAACCAAGTACAGTTATCAAAAGAGTGCAAACGATATCACCTTCTACATATGTGGATCAGGAGACAATAAAGCTAGGTAATAGATTCCAGAGTAATGCATTGTTACCACTTTCAGACACGAACCCGTTCCATATTGTAGGCGGCCATATATCGCTCAATTCGCCCAGCGGTAAATTGAAAATAATAGCTGCCACTATAACAAATAGTGGTGTACAACATGCCGTAGTATTGGATTTGAAGAAGACTCTGGGCAATACAAATACAGGTGACGCATTGTATCACACCGATCTCGGACAGGTAATAAGCGGGACTAACCCGTTTACTAAAAGACATGATACAGTTTCCCAAATTACTGACATATTGCTATGGAATAACGGCAGATCTCAAATAATATTTGGAGACAACAGCGCAGTAACTCAAACTATAATTTTCAAATAAATATATTGACTAGTTCCTTATTTCCTTCTTTTTTGATATTCACTAGTTGTTTTAATTTGTGAGCCTCCTATCATTCTAATAGCAATACAAAGAATTAGCGGTTATAAGTTCCAGTTAATGACGATGCTATAACCGTCATAATCGGTTTATTGAAAAACCCTTACTGCAGCAAATTATCATGTATGGATGATGCCAATATACTCGTCTCAAAATAAGACCTTCTAATACAATGAATTAGTCACTTCTTTGTTATCATACTTGATAAGTCTATATTATAAAAAGTCTTCAGTATGCCAATATATGCTTCTACAGGCGGCGGAATTTCCTCCTCACAGGCGACTCCTGAATTCCATGCATTTAT
>JBKPMK010000194.1:0-2865 GCA_046732115.1 Thermoproteota archaeon | reverse complement strand
AAATACTTATTTTCAAATAATAAAAAAAACTAACTTTGTCCCAAGGTGTTAAAATAATAGTATTTCAAAAAAGGCACTTGCAAATCCATACGATAGAGTAAGAGCTAGATAAACAACATGATTTGCCTTGCTTGTCTCTTTCAATTATTAATCTCTTTGTAGATGAGATGGCATGATAGAACTAAAATTATAGGTTTACTTTTAGATATATGCAAGATGAAATACATATGCACATAGTAAAAACACACACTGTCTTCGTCAAAAGAAATCTTGTATTACTAGTTTTTTTATTTGCAATTCTATTCTATCAGACTTCTACAGCTTATCCATATAATACTAAAAGTAACAGTAGTGGCAATCCCTATAGTTCGAGATCGACAGTTGATTCTTATAAAAATGATAACAATTTATTAACGTTAGATAATATTACTAATAAGGTATCTTTCACTGGTGAAGTTAATGTAAATAACCTACCAGATCTTTCATTATCAAAACCTGCTGTAATTGCAGATCCAAATGAACAATATCTTACCAGAAATTATACGGCATATATCAATGCAAAGAAGCAAGCTGAATTAGTAAGACCAGCTAATACGCCTACTACCAGTGTCATTGAGATTCGGCATCCCAGTTTGAAATCATTATTACTTAATTCCAGCAATGAAAATAAGAACAAAAACAATAATTCTTCTATTGTCATTGATACACACTTTGAGGGATTATCACAAGTTTGTTGCATTCCTCCAGATATACAACTGGCTGCTGGTTCAAAACATGTAATGGAAACTGTAAATTCTGAGGCAGCAATATATACTAAAACAGGTAGTCCAATAAAGAAATTTGGACTGGAATTTCTGTTTAATCTTCCATCAAGAGAATCATCTGATAGTCATAGTATTACTGATCCTGTATTATTGTTTGATAGTACTTCAAATGACACTCAATTAAATAGCCATAATGGCCAAAGTAATAATAGTACAAGATGGTTTATATCAATATCAGATGTAACAACACACAGCATACGGATTGCAGTATCTAAAACTGGTGATCCTACAGGAGTTTGGAGAACATATAATTTTCCATTTGAAAGTTTGCCAAATAACTGTTCGGATCAACCCTTCATTGCAGTAAGTGATGATAAGCTAGCAATTGGTGTTAATACCTGGAGTAACAATTGTGATTGGTCAAATAATAATGATAATAATAATACAATATCATCACCAAAATTCAGAGGAGTTCAATTTGTTATTGCAGATAAAAGTGAGTTGCTTGCTGAACAAGAGTTAGCACATATTAAATCGATGCAATCCGCTCCAGATACAGGATACTTTTCATTGCGACCTGCCTTAAATCTATCACCAACGACGGCATTATTTTTAGTTACCTCTGATGATTTTAAGCATGACAAAATACAAATTTTGACTATTGATGGTCAGCTATCGAATTTGCATATTAGCAAGTACAGTTCTGGTAATATACGTATCACAAGCATATCCCCGGATGGTATTCAACCAATAACATTTTCTGCAACCAACACTAATGATAATAAAAGTAGACAACAAGAAACCCTCACTACAGCTAAGGAACAACATCCAGAATACTTTGTACATACAGGAGATGCAAGGGTGCAAAGTCCAATTTGGTATAAAGGAAAGCTTTGGCTTGCATTAAATGTTGGATGTTTCATTAAAGGTGATACTCAAACTAGATCCTGTATCCGTATAATAGAATTCGATACAAACACTTCTAAAGTATTACAAGACTATAACATTGGTCATATAGGGGCTTCACTATATTATCCGGCGCTATCAATAGCTAAATCCGGAAATAATATAGGAATTGTCTTTGGTTATTCTTCTTCTAATACATATCCAAGCCTTCTAGTTGGGTCCAGTTTACTCAAAAACAATAATACTGTTTTCAATTCATTCAAGTATTTTCAACTTCTAAAGAATGGTACTACAAATTCATTATCTACTAGATATGGGGATTACTTTTCAGCGGTGATGGATCCATCTCAACCAAATAGCATATGGGTAGCAGGACAGTATTATTATACCTACTCGCAATCATCTTCCGCTCTATTATGGTCAACATATATAGGTAAAATAAATATGGAAAGTAGAAGTTCACAGTAAGTATCCATTCTATCTATGGGAGCAATCAAGTATTGATACTAATGGCAGAGTATTCATCAACAACGGATTCTCTTATTTCTAAAGTTCTAACATTTCAAGATATGATCCCATTTCTTTAAACGAAGAATGGTGGTGATCATTCATATGTTAAAGAACACGATAAGTCGGCCAAAAGTTGCTTTATATAGCAATCTACTTTGCAAAAAGCGTTTGGTATTCAAGGATTGTCTTGGATAGTTCAAAAGCACTGCATGCAGCAAGAGCAAAGAACGGTTTTGTTGATATTCATAGATACAATGATAACTACAGAGCTGATGTATTTATGGAAAGAAGGTTGACATGATAGATTAACTATATGTCATATAGCAAAAGTTCAGATTAAAATCCAGATAAAGCAATCTTTCCTATCATTGTACCAGATTCCAACTTTCTATGTGCCTTACGTAGATTTTCAGCATTAATTGGTGACAGCACTTCTGTTAAAGTACTTTTTATTTTGTTACTATCAATAAGCTCGGCTACTTTGTTGAGCAAGTGATGCTGTGCCATCATATCTGGTGTTTGAAATAGTGATCTAGTAAACATGAGCTCCCAAACAAACGTAGCACTTTTCTGCTGTAGTATACCTCCTAGATCTACTGGAGCTTTAGTTTCAACTATAGAACATATCTTACCTTGTGGAGCAACTAACTGCTTCATACTCTCAAAATGACCATTAGTATCATTC
>JBKPMK010000193.1:0-5038 GCA_046732115.1 Thermoproteota archaeon | reverse complement strand
CTCTGCTGTTAAATACATGCTATGAATAAAGTCAAAAAATTGCTTCACTGATAAGTTTTGTTGATAGCAAAACGCTTCAAGGCTCATTATCAATGATTCCATCTTCTTTTCTACGAATTGGTCAATCTCATGATCATAATCGTAGTTGCCAATATTACTACTACCATATTCTTCATTTCGGTTACCTTCTATTACTTCTTGTCCTAACCCAGCTTCTGATATCCATCCTACTTCTTCTAATACATGTTTTAACCTAACTAAGGGTGCAAATGATTCGATATCTAATCCTCTATCTTTGAGGTTTAGAGCGACTTCCCTTAGCAAATCCACATCATCAAAGCCCTCTCTTAATTCCTTGATTATACCGCTTACAGTGCCAGCTCCTATGTGCAGTTGATGTGCTATAAGATCTCTGCTCACGCCTTCTAGCCATTTTCTTATAACTTGGAGTCTTATTTCCCTTGGTATTTTCGCTCCCATTATTATTAAAAGAATATTATGAAAGCCGCATATAAAATAAAAATATAGTCCAATCCGATCAAATAATTAATTCTAAAACTTTAATCAGGCTCGAAAATAGGTATAGGGGCTATTTGACGACTACCTGACGGCCATTTGACAATAGTTCGACCACTATCTGACGTACTTTTGACATGGATCTGACGACATCTATTATTATGCAAGATCTTTACATTCTACTATACATGCTGCTATAGCTTTATACATCTATATAGCATCCATACCATATCAGCTCAGTTAGATATATATCTAAATGATGGAGAGATGCTCAAAGCGGCTTTCCCTGAATTAACATTACTTATTAATGCCATGCATAGTAAACAGAGATGATGTATTGAAATTAGGCTTTACAAATTTATGAATATATTGTGTAAACATAATTAGAAATTCTTCTAGATACGTAATGTCAAATGGCAAAACTCGCGAGCATATGCGTATACATCTATGTCATTCAATATAAGCATGATACAGACATGCTAAATAATTGAATCCAAGTTTTTATGTTATATAGAGCGTTCTAACTACTCTATATAACATAACTACATACAACAGAATCAAATTATGTGAATTTAAATTAGCATATATTTTAGATAGTTATCAGAATATAAAGACTTAGATTGAAAGAAATTCACACTCAAATTGATGTCAAAGCAACTGCTGAACGAGCATGGCATCTGCTCTTAGATTTCAATAACTATTCACAATGGAATCCATTTATTCGTCAAATAAATGGAGCCCCTAACGTCGGAACAAAACTTGAAATACATCTTCAGACCGCAGGTGGGAAAAAAAGAATCTATAGACCTACCATTACAAAGATTGAACCTTATCATGAACTACGTTGGTACGGAAAATCCTTTATACCTGGAATATTCAATGGTGAACGTATCTTTACCATAGAAACACGTGAAACAAATCATATACTCTTTCTACATAGAGAGATCTTTACTGGTTTAGGTGTAACCCTTGCTGGTGATCGATTGGATAAGGATATGAATCAAAGTTTCGAAAAAATGAATAGAGCATTTAAAACAAAGCTTGAGGAAGTAACTATGAGCAGCTAGAGAAGTACAATTATAGACATGAAATTTGTCTTGATATGTAATCAGGCGTTTGTGTTATGTCACATTGTATCATTACATTATGCTATTTGTATTATCGAGTGATGATTGCGAGAGAAGAAAAACTTATCCCTTAATTCTGAATTATAATTTAATACTCAAATGTCTTGTATTGCAGCTGTAGGAATGTTGTGAGGACGAATAATCTCGATAATTTGTTCTTGAGCAAGGGACATTTCTTATACAAATTATATATAACAGATTGATAGATTCAATGCAAATGAATAGAACCTTTAGCACAAACTTAGGTCCAACATAAATACTTAATATTCATTTGCTATTTGATTGTAATGAAATACAGAAGCAGAACCGATATAGTTGGATTAATTCTAGAAGCAGCAAATGGTGGAGCTACCAAGACAAAAATAATGTACAAAGCATTTCTGTCATTTTCCCAATTAAGAGAATATTTGGCAGTCTTACAGAGAAATGGTCTAATAGAATATGAGGATGGGATGAGAGCTTATAGGACAACAGAGAAAGGTATACAATTTTTGGAGATCCAAAATAGAATGGATGAATTGGTATCCATCGATTTAGAAGAGTAAGAGTCAGGCTAAATTATATAATTATCTATAAAAAGTGGTGGATATCTGAATGACAAATCTATCTACCATGTAACTGGTAGATATTTGAAACAAAACAAGTTGAAACGGTTGACCGTGAATCAAAATGGTTAACCAAAAACTTACATGTATATATTCCGATATTTAATAGTCCATTGAACCAGTCTGTGTTTCTTGTTTTTCTTTCTTAGGAGGTTATATTTGCATCTTATGTGCCTTGATTTTGGTAGAAAGACATCCCATGGGAGTTTTTGAATATGTATTCTGTTTAGAATTCCAAACTGTTATCGAGCAAAGACTGTCAATTATTTTATTATAGAATACATATGCATATTCATGGATAAATTTTGGTATCATGTAACTTTTTCCTATTGACAAATATAATAAAAAAGGCAGTTTCTATATTCAATTAGAACTGACTATCATTAGATAATCTGTCACACGAGACTTGTTTTGTTCAATAGAAACTAACATAATATTTAGCACAAACTTAGGTCCAACATAAATACTTAATATTCATTTGCTATTTGATTGTAATGAAATACAGAAGCAGAACCGATATAGCTGAAATGATCCTAGAAGCAGCAAATGGTGGAGCTACCAAGACAAAAATAATGTACAAAGCATTTCTGTCGTATGCACAATTAAAGGAATACTTGGCAGTTTTAATAGAAAACGGCTTAATAGAATATGAAGATGTAAGGCAACACTATAGAACAACAGAAAAGGGACTACGTTTATTGCGAGTATATAATCAAGTCGGCGAGTTAGTTGTTCTAAATGGGAATAAATGACGTAGCCGTAGAAAGAATAATGAGATTGCTAGTCGAAGAAAAGGCTATAGTCAAACTCCTCAAAGTAATGGAAAACCCAGAGGCAGATGAACGAAAGGCTGCTCTAGGTAGTGGCAAAAAGAAAATATTGATGTGGTCTCAGATAGCTATCGAACATAGAATGCTGTGGCTCAACTAAATAAAACTGAACCTAGTAGATGGCTACCTCTAGGATTTATTAGAATTTTGATATATGTGACATATGTAAAATATGGACATGACTGTTGTTCATTCAGTACTGATGAGCTGAATTTGATTTAGTTGTCGCACTGCTAACGATTAATAGGTATGATCTTACTAAAAGATTTTGTTATGTATTTCAAACATCCTGCCAAGTATGCGGATGTAAGAATTCATTTTTATTCTTTCTTTGATTTAGTTTAATAAAAATAATATATATTTGAAATTTAACAACTTTGCATTAACAATTGGCAGGAGCTGATAACTTTGCAGTTGAACAAGGAAAGGTAGAGAAGGCTATAGAATGGATGAATTCCTATGCCAAGAAAAACAACAAAAACTTACAAGTGAAGCGGGAGGGATATTTGTTACCTACTATAAGATTTGGTAATTTTGAATTCATATCTTGGAAAGGTGATTGGTCTGCGGCTCGTAATATCATGCTAAAAGCAAGCAGCAAATTAAACATGAAAGTGTTAGAGGCAGGTTATCATAAAAAAGGCAATCTTCTTTCATCATTTTTTGGACTTAGTAGTGAATTTGGAAAAGTGTATCGTAGTGGAACTCTTATTGGTCACATAGAACTAGGATCAAAATCGGGAAAGTGGATAGTAAAATCAGAAAGATATGGATAGCAAAGTATAAGGAAAAATCACAAGCATGACTGCTACCCTAGTATGTATATATATGATCAGGCTTGAATAATTAGATAGGACCGAGCAAAGAAATAGGTTATAAAATTATATCTTTTTTTGTTTTCATAGTAATAAGTTCACTAATCTGATTATATATATGTAAGAAACGATTTCCCTTATCTGTTGTTCTATAGATTTGCATACCTTCATGATAATCTAGTAGGCCATTTTCTATTAGAGCAGATAAATATTCTTTTAGCTGAGGATATGATAAAAGTGCTTTGTACATTATCTTTGTTTTATTAACCCCGCCTCCGTTGGCAGTCTCCAAAATTAAAGCAATTATTTCAGTTCTACTTCGATATTTCATAATGATAACAGTTACAAACCATTACTAATTGATAAATATAATTGTTATAAGACATTATTATATATGGATTGTATGCGTGCGTATTTATAAAGTTGATCAGATTTGACGTTATTTAGGCGTTGTTTGATAATATATACAGTGTCCTGTCCTCATAGTTAAAATATTAGCAGTTATTGCCGAGCGGGTCACAAGAGATTAAAAGATATAGCCGGATCTTCTTTAGTATCTAAGGAATTTTATAAATTCTAGCCCTTTCAAACAAAGCTCAATCAGTTAGTGAATACTCTTAGAGCCTCTATAATGGGAAGATCGTTATTATCTATAGCTCTGAGCTGCAAGTTTCTGTCACTGCAGTACAGGAGTCGGTTGTTTGCTTATTTAGCTTTTTCTCGTATATTGAGCACATAAGGAGGTCCACTAATCCTATCTCTGTCTCTGAATGCTTAAATGTCGAATATGTATAATTAAATCAATTATAAAACTAATATGCGATATTAAATGTAAACTAAATTCCAAAGCAAAGGATAATTTAGCTGATTCCATAAAATCTGGTTCCTTAGCACGTGGCAATGTATTCTATGAATGCATGCAGAATGCATTAAGAGAAGGAACAATAGACGAAAATGATATAGTACATTTCGTAGAAGTGTGCTATTGTCTAGAGGGTGGATTGTATCCCATGGCTATGGAGATTCCAGTATTAAACAAATATTTTGATGAGGTTATCGAAGTTAAGGATGCACGTTTAAGAGACCAATGCACTATGGAGTGTGAGTTTTGTGATTGTACACGCAATATAAAGCTACCAGGAAAA
>JBKPMK010000192.1:0-2312 GCA_046732115.1 Thermoproteota archaeon | reverse complement strand
TTTTAGCATCAAATTGATATTCTCTAGCATTTATAAGAAGATTCAATACTTTATCAGTATCCTTTGCATATAGACCATGTTTGTTAAGTTCTTCACTTAGCTTTAGATGTTGATTGATAGCCTCAATAGTCACATTCTTACTTTCGAGTACACCATTAACTTGATGAATTTCTTGCTCAATTCTCTGCTTTTCCCGGGGGAATATAGCCAGAATTAATATTGGTAATAAAGGATTCAACCTCATTTTCCTTTGCCCCCGAATTTCTGAAGAAGCTGTAAAGCCTAAAAAACGAAGCCAGATCGCTTGAAGATATTCCTCGCTTTTTTGCCTCTATCGTTAATTCTCTGAATGAATCAAGATCGAAATTATCAAGCCCCGCTTTATAATCATCAACTATGATCGATACAGTGCCAGCACCTATGTCATTATCAGCGGTAATCTTCTCGCGAGCTTCCCCCGCTAGCCATTGCTGGACTACTCTTCTTTTGACAATTCAGATGGAAAATGGAATGAATGGAAGTGCTATACAGTATTCCTTAGATGACGATACATTTGATATTAGAGAGCTACTGTATTCTACTGATAACCCTTAGTTTAATATCAAAATTAATACAAATGAAACTCATTGTATATACCTGAATCTATACTAAAAGATCATCTTATACCTAAAGATTACTACAAGCCAAATATAGAAGTCCGAAATTATTATTTAAAATGGAATGACGAATCATATGGTATACCTCAAAAAGAGATACCTGAACTGAAAAGTTTTGTAACTAATGCAATTCCTTTTTTTGACATGAGTTATGAAGTGCTGAATAACCTTGAGAAGCCTAGATACAAAGATAAATATCGTTTCTATAAAGAACTATCTCCACGCATATGTATTTCACATACAAACAAACATAGTCGTATAGTCAGGTACGAACTGCACATGCTTTCAGATGGTTCTACGTTTATTGAAAGAATAGAGGGTATTGAACAAGTAACAACATCATTGAATAGAATAGAAGGTGTTGAAGATGAAGCGACAACGGCGGAAACAAAAAATGATAATGATACCCTAGTAAAGAAAAAGCATTTTAAACCAATATTTTATCTAAAATGGACCTTAGGTGAACTGTTATTTAATCGTCAAAAGGTGGAAATGCATTAGACAAAAATAGGAATCTAAGATGACCACATAGATATTTGCTTCCTTCTATTTTTATTTTTAATGAAGTGTATTTATATAGAAGATAAATAAAATAAAAAGAAGTAGAGTGTATGCCTATGATCGATTACACTAACCAGTACCAGTACACCATCTGCATGTAAGACCCATAAACGGAAGAAGACCAATAACTCCTACTCCTACTATCATTCCAATAACACAGATTTTGAATTTTGTTATTTTGAACATTTCATAACTATATTCATTTGACAAGTATTGCTATATCTTTTTAGTTTTCATACCTAGCATTATCAATCTATTGAATATTTCAAAAATAGTAATGATGATACTTTTGGCTTTAGTCTACACCTTTACGAGATGAAGATAGGCATATAGATAACGAAATCAAAAAAGGGCAAACTGTACAATGTGGCTGACATTGATAGCCTGTTGCTCTAATGAGGAAGAACAATACTCTTATCATAAATGTATTATTCTGTTTATGTGTTCTAGTAGGTCTTTATTTTTAATTGGTAATTTGAATATTATTTGAGATCTTGATCGTTGTTGTAAAAGATCTTCCCAGCAAATAGCGATTAAATGGAATGTTGATGTACCTATGATTAAGACTTGCATATTTCTATAGCTGGTATGATAGTACTAGGGCACAATAGCCACTCTCGGATATGGATGAGAAGAATGTCACAATAGACCCATAAGAAACGAGGTACTCCTCCTTAATGATAAGTGACTCTTCCTTTTCGTACTTGAATATACTATCCCTTTGTGCTTTTTTCGTTCTCTGGTACTTCTTTTTCCTCTTCGTCCTTAGCCATTATCCATTGTTTTTTCTTAAAATACCAGAACAAAAACAACGCAATCGCAACCATGAAAGCCAGTATTATTATAAAACCTTTAGAAATATTGCCAATATTAGTTAAATCAACTCCGTTCATACCATATACCCCGGCTATTAGAGTTAGTGGTAATAATATAACTGTGAAAATAGTAAGAGTTTTCATCGTATCATTCATTTGCAAAGATACATTGGCCATGTACAAGTCACGAGTCGAGTTAATAGTATCACGAAATGATTCTACAAGTTCTATTAGCTGGCTAATATCATCATAGGCTATTTGCAAATATTTCACTTCTTCT
>JBKPMK010000191.1:0-5692 GCA_046732115.1 Thermoproteota archaeon | reverse complement strand
TGCATATTATCATAATAGAGATGATATTGTCATCGTAATATCCAGAATAGCTGCTCACAAAGAAATTGAAAATGCAATAAAGCTTGCAAAGATACTAAAAGACAGAAATATAGGTAAAGGAATGATAATTATAGGAAACCTCTACAACTATTTTGAATATCATGCATATCTTAAACAAATGATAATAGAACTTGGATTGACTGATTTCGTTATATTCGAAATAAATGCTAGCCTTGATAGGCTTATCGATTTAATGAGAAAATCAAACATATGCTTCAGCCCTCGGCCAGAGCCTTTTGGTATGGCTATATTAGAGGCAATGGCGGCCGGATTAATTCCAATAGTTCCCAGTACTAGTGGTTCGGCAGAATTTGTGCCGGCACAGTTTCACTATAGTACATTAGAAGAAGCGGCTAGAATCATATCGTGGGCTTTTCAATTGCCAGATGGAGAAAGAGTTAAGATAAGCAATAGTGTGGATAAGTTTTCAAGTTCTCATTATATAGAAGGCTTTAAGCGGCTGATAAATGAAGTAATGCCTAATCTAAGACCTAACTAAATAAGGCTACGAAAAGGTTATTGTTGTTGATAGGACATATATGGTTATTGTCTATTTAGCCTGAATGACCAGAAGCAAATCACATCAATTGCCATAAAAGAAGTTCTATTGTTGTAGACCATTCAAGGCTAAAAATCGCGATACGATGTATATGATGTATATGATTGTTGTTGGAGGCCAGGGCTATACTAAATTTGTTTCAAATCCTAGAAAAAGCAAAGCATTCCTTTCAAATCCTCTTAGCTGACAGATAAAATTACAAGCATCAGAATTCCAGTAATAGTGCTGCTACTTCCCCGCAAATAATATAGTTTATTGCTCAATTTGCTATGTATGGAAGAAGACGATGAAATTGTGGAAAAAGTAAATAATATGAATACTGAATTTTATCGTGCTTTTGAAAACTTATCCATAGATATGATGGATAACTTGTGGAAGCATGATGAAAATGTTATTTGTATTCACCCAGGTTGGGATTTATTCACTGGCTGGTTGGCAATACGAGAAAGCTGGATAGCAATATTTGCCAATACAGAGACGATAAAGTTCACAATTACAAATACAAAAATAAGAACATTTGATAATAAAGTCGCATTGGTTGTGTGTCTAGAAAACATAGAAACAACTTCAGATGGTGGTCGAGTGATTAAGATTGGTGTTATTGCTACCAATATATTTTAGTGAAATGAACAACCAAATCAGTGGCTACTTGTACATCACCATGGTTCTCCTGTAACAAACTATATACCGCCTAATGTATCTTCTCAATGAGAATAGCTAGACGCAGAGTCTTGATATTTAACAAAAAGATTAGGTAATTATGAAAAAGGTGATTATTAACTAATATGGAACAAACTAAAACTAAAGCTAGAGCTAAATCAACATCAAATAAGACTAAGACGAAGAGTAAGATAAATACTAAAACTAAGACCATTGCTAAAACTAAACACGGAGATACTGACCAGAAAAAGGAAATCGAAAAGAAAAACGAAGGTCTTATTCTTTACGCAGTTAGCCAAAAGAATAAATGGAATGTGTATAACCCTATTGCATTATTAGACCAAGAAGGTCATTTCAGGGGTACTGCAATATTTGAATCAAAAAAGGAAGCGATAGAATACCTAGAAAGATATAATCGAGTAATGAGAAATAAAGGTAAAACAGTTAATCTCAAAATTATCGAACAACATGGATTACCACCAGTAAATAGGCCAGCTTATATTTTATCAAGTCAAAAGCAGCAAACACAACAACAAGGACAAGAAGAGCAAAACGAAAATAATAATATTAATACAATGTTTTCAGAAGGGTAGGAAAATAAATAACCATTCTTCATAAAATAACAGTAGCTTTTATCTACGCAGCTATAGCCTATCGTGCTGCGAAAATATCCGAAGAGATAAAGCGTTCCTATGATTCGTTCAAAGATTTAAAGGATTGTGAATGAAGTTTAAAGGGTTTTTTGATGGATACGGTCTGCAAAGGAATAAGACCGTTCTTGAAAGCAGTAAAGAAGCCGATTGTTTCGGATAACGAGCTGCGATAGGGAGCAAATTCAAAGCCTTAAATACTGCTGTAAATATCAACAGTTGGCTTAACATGGGTAATTCTGTTATTTTTGTCATTATATCGTTATTAGTTGTCATGTTAATTTATGGTTCGGTATCTATATCACCTTATTCTGCATTTGCGGCAGCAAAATCCCCTAGGGACGTATGTCAAACTGGAATTGAAGGTCTGTACGTCTGTAAAAACTACGTAGAAAACCTGAAAGCGAAATGTTGCGAAATCAGGTCAGCTCTAACTGTTTGCATGACATGTGATATCAATACAAATACAGGAGATTATGAGAACTGCGTAGTTTCTAGAAAATCGCCAACAACAGGTACAGCGAACGTTCCACAGGGGTGGTGGAGTTCTAGAACAACCATCAACTCCTAAAAAACATGCTGGCACAATACCCCAAGACAATGATGGTGGAGTAGCCGAGCAACCACAACAGTCATCAAATCATTCTCCAAAACAGAACACAAAAATCACAAAAGGTGGGTTTAATATTAACCCGGCTATTGGTAAGTAGTTAAGCATCTAATATGTTGATTGAGCCAATCATTTCTATTATAAACAAAATTGAACAACCTTTATTACTTAGTCTATTGAGCTAACTATTCCTATAAGATAAATTCTACTGGCATAATTAGCAAAATCCTTATTTCAATTACTGTTGTAATGTATTTGCGTATAGTGGTGCTGCAATACTGTATTGGCTGCTCTGGGTGGAGTTATTCAGCCTGGCAAGGTCCATTCTATCCTGCAGATATGAGCGACTCTTCTGATTGGCTACGCTATTATGCTTCAGTTTTCGATTATGTAGAGATTAATTCTTCTTTTTATAGAATGCCTAACCTCTTTACAGTTAAAAAATTGGTTCAAGAAAACACCTGAAAATTTTAGATTTACAGCTAAATTCCCAAAATCCATTACACACGATAAACGGCTGAAAAACATAAGCAAAGAATTAGAGTATTTCCATAAAGCTATGTTACCGCTTAAACTACTCTTGCATTACTCGTACAATTACCGCCATCGTTGAAGATAAGCGAAGGGATAGAGAATATGAGACAACATCTAGTATCTCAATTGGACAGTAATAATTTTAGATATGCAGTAGAGGTTTAGAGATAGGTCATGGTTTCAAGATTTAGCATATAATTTCTTTGCTGATAATAATATTTGTATGGTATGGAGCCAACTTGCAGAATTAAGGACACCTCCGATAGCTACTACAGATTTTCTGTACGTTAGGTTCATAGGTGATAGAAGTATTGATGAAAAGGATTTTGGAAAGATACAAAAGGACAGAGTTGTGGAAATGAAGAAGTGGTCTAGCAAACTTAAAAGAGTAATAAAGGAGCAAAAGTCGGCTAAAGGAACAAGTATCAACCTTGCAATAGTTACAGCTAATAATCATTATGCTGGATTTGGACCAGAAACCGCTAATATTTTCAGAAAAATGGTTAATCTTCCTTCACTAAATTGGCAAGAAGTCAAGATGAAATACGATAAGCTAGTTCAAACAGATAAGCCTACCACTATTCCCAAAGAGCAAAAATCACTTTCTGATTATTTGTGATTTAACTCTTCTAGCTCTTGCTGACCTCCCAAGATAAACAAATCCAAGTAGCTGCATGTCTCATTTTCAATCATATCTAGTGAGTATTCCTAGTATCTTGTTCATTGGATGCTTACACCTGCAGCTTCTAGTTCCGTGAACAAAAAATTTGTGATTACATCTATAGTAGGTGCATATTGGTTCATCTTGTTGACCTAAGACATTCAGTACTTTGCCATTTTTCCAACTCTTGGACTTGGCCGTCTTTTGTTGTACCATGGTTATTCAAGGAAAAGGAAGAAGGAAAGGTGTGTTATCCTTTTGTGAACATTTTGAGGTAAATGAGGAATCGGCTCCGCATTGAGTACTCCTGTCATTACTTATAGCATCAGCATACTGGAAGGACATCGCAGCAGTGAATATTCCAAGTATTACGATGCTTGAAGATTCTAATAGTAGATAACCCGCATTCTTGATCATTTGAGGGTAGAATTGAAATCAAACAATCAAACCTGAAATTCGCTTATTATCCCTTACCTATTTCTTCTTATTTTTCTTCTTTCCTATATTTGCTACTTTTTGGATTTGTGAAACTTGCTTTTGCAGCTGTTTTAGCTGGGATTGAAGCTGCCTTATCAGCTGTGACTGTTTTTGAATAGGCTGCAGGACTTGTGTTATTTTTTTATTGATTTGGATGGTTTGTTTGTCCAGTTGCTTGGATAGGGATTTTGAAGATACTGTTTCTTGTCCTCCTTTTTGTTGTTGTGTAGGTGAAGGTTTCATTGACGATGTTGTTGTTGCTGTTACTGCAGGCTCATTTGCTGTTGTTTTACCTATCTCTTCTGCTTCTATAGTTGTTGTAGTGGTTGCTCCTGCTGCTGGTATGAACTCCGACTCTTGCTCTTGCTTTTCAGCTTCTTTCTGGATAAGATCATTTACATATTCAGCTTCTTGATGTCTCTCTTCACTTTCAAATTTGCTACGAAGGACAGACAAAGCATAAGATCTTGTCCATCCTTCTTTTTGCATCATGTCATTTACCATCTGGTCAACTTCTCTTTCGAGACTCAATTTTATGTACATATATACATATATGCTAAGTAAAAAACTTGTATGTTCAGATCAACTCTATTTAGAAGCGGATTATGGATGTAAAAATTATATATTATCATCAAGATCTTATAACAAAGTATATAAATATGTAAAATTATTTGATCTTAGGAGATGAACGTACAGTATGTATTTAGCCAGTCTGATAACAACGAAGCCACTCTATCACTATGAACGTCAATTTGCTATTTGTGAATCATGTTTTTGGTGTGCTACCGTTTTTCAAAGATTAGATGTAAGCAGTAACAATAATAGCGATGGCTTTCAGCTATGTCCTCTGTGTAAAAACAAAAGTATTTCACTAGTACCATTAGCTAAAGATGAAGGCTACACAATAGCAATGGAAGATAAACGTGGACTTGAAAAAGAATTCTCAAAACATCGCAAGTGAAATAAACACCAAATAACACTTAAGAACCACAGTTTGAGATACTATACAATGAGTTCTCCAGAAGACCGTGATATAGAGCCATTTGACTGGTTAGGTAGATTCTTTGGAAGGGGGAGTGGCAGTAGTAGACGAAGTGGTTTTCCTGATTTTTTCAGTGGATTTGATGAAATGCGAAGAGAAATGGAAAGAGAATTTGAAAATGCATTTAAAAACATGCAGGATCAAGCACCAAAAGATTTAGTAAAGGAATATCAAACACCTGGAGGAGGCAAAGTAAGAGAATATGGACCTTTCATTTATGGTTATTCAATGACTGTTGGACCTGATGGTAAGCCAAAACTAAGAGAATTTGGAAACGTTAAATCTCCTTTTAATATCGGTAAACGAGCAGATTTCTTCACTAAACCACTGATCTCATCTGAAAGAGAACCCTTGGCAGATATAACAACTACAGATAATGAAGTTAAAGTAGCTGTTGAAATGCCAGGTGTTAGCAAAGAAAATATCAAGATAAATGTAT
>JBKPMK010000190.1:0-2820 GCA_046732115.1 Thermoproteota archaeon | reverse complement strand
TATTGAACATGGCTACAATGTTATTCCAGTGAATCCTACCGTAACTGAAGTTCTTGGGCGAAAGTGCTATCCAAGTGTGGGAGCCATTAACGAAAGGATAGATGTTGTTGATGTATTTAGAAAGTCAGAAGATATACCTGTAGTTATAGATGATGTACTTAAGAAAAAAGATGGGATCAAAGTGTTTTGGATGCAACTTGGAATATATAATGAAGACGCAGAAAGGAAAGCAAAAGAAAATGGCATAGATGTTGTATATAATAGATGTATGATGGTAGAACACGAGAGATTATTTGATGATGAGGAAGAATAAACAGCTATGAGCGATATATGGAGTTGTTTTTAGATCTAGATTAGTGGTTCAATGCTTCCCCCGACGTTCCTAATTCGGGGGCGGCATGTGTTACTTGTATAACTGTCAGTTTTGTATCCATTATTCTCCAAAAAGCTGTTAAGCTCTAATATTTTGTCTTCTGTTATACCATTGCTTTTTAGCTTGGCTAAAGCAATCAGAGATTGGCCTTGACGTGAGCAGGCTTGATCAAGTAAAGACTTTTGCAGGAATAATCTATCTAACTCGCGCTTAATTCCACCCATTTTGTTGTATTTTTTTACGTCGTCAATTAACCGCATTGTGGAATGGTAAAAAGGCAAGTTATACATCTTTGCTGCTTCTTTGATCACTACCTCAAGTCCTAATAGTTCTTGGATGCCAATATGTAAAGCTAGAATCTCCTCTGTATATGGAATGATTTCATTATACCTAGCCTCCTTCTTTGAGAATGCTTCACAACTAGTTTTCAGTTTATTCTCTTTGTTCTCCAACCGTTTTATATTACGCAGCTTTGCCACAATTTTCCCAGGACTATATCTATATTCTTTAGCAGCTACTAGGACATCTAGTAGTCTATGAGTATCTTTAGTAGACAATCTATATCTGTGTAGTTCCTTTTTCAACTGGATGTGCTCATTGATAGCTCCAATACTCATATTCTTACTCTGAAGTGTGGCCTCAGCTTCTTTGATGTGTTCATCGACCTCTTGTTTTTTCTGTAGTTTTTGTTTGATATATTCTGGCACCCGATCTAATGGTATTGATTCTTGCTTTGAGATCTCATGTAATTGATATACAAGCTCAATGACTTTTTCTGGAGAAACATCGTCAGAACTAACTTTTGTGATGAACGATTCCACTTTATCCTCTGCTGCCCCCGATTTGATTATATAATTATACAATCTGGCATGTGAAGCTAAATCAGTTAAGCTCCAACCTTGCTGTCTTACCGCTACTGCTAGCTGTCTTATGGAATCAAAGTCCAGCTCCTCAAGCCCAGCTTTATAATTGGCTATGATACTGCTGACAGTACCGGCGCCTATACCATTGTGTTCAGCTATTGTATCGCGGGAATAACCGCTTATCCATTTTCTAATTACATTTCCTCGAGTTTGCTCATCTGTCAACGGAGGCATATACTGTATAGAATAATGTTATATAACATTATTATACCCTTCGTCAGATGCCCTGTCAGATCATCGTCAGATCGCCGTCATTTGGAATTGGAATTGGAATGGACGTACATAGTACGTGCTATATACGGTATTCCATAGATGACTGGTCATCTGACATCGTTATAATACATTCAGACTATACACTTCCTGGATATAACCATTGATCAAACGTTGAAAATCTTTTCGTGTAATCAAGACCCTCTGTATGCAACAATATTTAGCCTAACATAATCTAAGAACCAACGTTCTTCAGAGCGATTGATACATTTTTCAATTTCATCTAAAAATAAATCCAAAAACAGATTTTCTAATTTACGGCCTTCGTTATCTACTGTGAGACGTTCCAAATAGGGCTTCATCACTACTGTTTTTATAAATTTAGTATATATCCGGCGATTAGGAAAAAATACACGATCATTATGCAAGTATATGTTTCTGTTTATGTAACCTATTTCTTCTAGCAACGCATCAGTATCATCAGGCTTGGCAAAGTACCAGGATTGCTTCCAGTTTGCAAAGTATGATTTGAATGAGGCTGAATGTGCTATTCTTTCTAACACTGTGATGGTTTGTTGTAAATTTCCATATCCTCCACATTGAATTAACAATTGACTGTCGTTATTACTTATACTATCCTTCATTGGTTTTAGCATTTCTCAAAAATTTTGAAATACCTTTCTATGGTCCTGTACCCAATGAAGAGCGGAATTAGAAAAAATGACATCCATCTTTCTGGAAAGCTTGACATCGGTAAAGCTAGATTGTATTATCTCCACATTATCAAATGATTTAAGGTTGTTTTTTGCTTGTTTTATCATGTTAGAGTCAATATCGACTGCATAGACTTTTCCTCTTGGAGCTTTTTTGGTCAATTGTTTTGTAAGTAATCCAGACCCACAACCTGCGTCCATGATGATTTCATTTCCATGCCATTTTCGCCAATTAATTACCCGTTGACCCCATTTGTACTGTACTAAACGTGAAACTTGATCATATGTACGTGCGTCCCAAGAACCTTTATTTTGATATCTCAATACTCAAGTTCACTTGTGTAAAATACGAAAAAAATTCGGGGGAGCATGTAATACTATCAATTATATTCTTTACCTGTTTTATGGTACTTTTGACTAATAGAAATCAGTCTAGTTATATCCTCTTCCCCGTTGACTGGATTACATAATTTAGCAATCTTCAGTACATCTCTTATATCTCTGCTCCCTACTTTCCAAACTGATGAAGCTATCTGTATTACAGTGCTTCGGGGCAATTTGTTAACTATTCTTGTTGATATGTATTCAAACTCTGGATACG
>JBKPMK010000189.1:0-2667 GCA_046732115.1 Thermoproteota archaeon | reverse complement strand
GGACCACAAGGCGGAGCACTTGAGATCGAGTTACCTAGATCTGTAATAGACTCCAAAACTGCTACCAATACTGATAAGCCATATGTTGTCCTGATGGATGGTCAGAGGATAAGTGGCGAGCCAACTGGAATATGTGTTGGTTTTGGAGACAAATCGTGTCCTAATATTCAAAACACTTTCAAAGAAACTCAAAATACAAACACGGATAGAGTATTGACTATTCTCTTTGGCCCAGAAAGTAGGTTTATAGAAATTAGGGGCAGTACAGGGATATAACAAAAAACTTCCCTCCTCTTTTTATTTTGATACTTTGTTCCACCTTAACTGCAGGATCTAGAGAACCTCTTAGGATAGCAGCGGCACTCCATAAATGGGCCTTTAGGAACTCAAAAGTTATTTTTTGATTATATAAAGTATAGTTTACTGGTTTAACTGATCCATTTTTCCTTCTTCTTTGCTGGGGGTGCCACTTTCCTACTTTTAATTGAAGTTCATGATTTTAACTATTTCTCTAGAAAATTCCTGCAAAAAAGCATTTAGACCACGTACAACGATACACAAGATATTGCGGTAAATGGCACCAAGCTGAGTGAAATACGAGAGCAGCAATTTCCATTAGAGAGCTTGAACGAAAACAAAGGAGCCTTGGCCGGGATTTGGACCCGGGACCTTTGCCTTACCAAGGCAACGCTACTAAAAGCTGATGATTTTAATAGCTTTACATATCAGGCGCAGCAACTTTCGTACTATCGAGAATATGTCGTAGTCCAATTCGAGATTTACTAATGTACTTGACGAAAGGTTTCTAAATAATAAGAATACATATTGTAACAAGTGAAGTTATATCAGAAATTAACGTTAATTACTGCAATTAGCGGCCTTATAGTTCCGTTATTAGGGGTTTTTGCTTATGCTTTTATAAATAGTCTGACTGGTATTCCAATTTTAGCTCTTTTCTTAGGTACTACAGTGCTTATTGCGGTTGTAATAATTGCAACTAACATAGCAGCTATTGTTGTTGCATTTTATATAAAAAATACAAAACTTGTAGGAGCTATACTAATTTGCTGTGGAGTCGTTCTATTTTTAACGGTACAAATATGGGGTATTCCGGGACTAGTACTATATGTAGTATCAGGCATAATCGCATTAAGAGAAAAGCCAACTCCTACCGCTAGAAAGTATACAATAAAATGTCTCATGTGTGACAAAGAACTAAAAGATATCAACAACCCTGACTTTGCTAAAGGTCATTTAGCTGATAATCCTACGCATTTAGAATACAGGGTGTTTGTAGAAATACAGGGGTTTTTTCATAATATGTAAGAAAGTCAGCGAAGCTTATGAGAGAATGTCTCGTGCGGATGTAAAGTATCGCTTCTCCATCGACATGTCATCTCTCAAATCATAGTAATATGGAATGGCAAACGGTCGCTATTCAGGAACAGTCATAGCCAACTGATACTGGAAAAGGATGGCTACAAAAAGTAAGCGCACATCTACATGACCATAAATAAATCACTCTAACGTTCAATCCAGGCAATTCGCTTATATAACGTCATTTACATTTCCCCTAGTAAATGTTAGCAGAAGGAGAACCAACGCTAACCAACTATGATTCTCCAGACACTACGAATTCTAAAACCAAGTCATCTTCGGCACCGATATTCATTTTATGCGATACGTGCTATTGGTGTGCAACATACTTTGATAAGACTAGAATACCTGCTGACAATATTTGTCCTCATTGTGGCGCAAATAATAACGAACTAACTAGCTTTCCTATAGCATCAAACGAATCATTTACAGTCAAGCATAACAAGAAGCGTGGGATAGAATTTGAATTTAAGCCCAGATCTAAACGCTCCCAGCTATAGAGCCTGATTTTGCATCTTCCCTAAGGCTAGGAGTAGTTGGCTTTGGCGCGAACAAGCTTGAACAAGAGCATACTTTTGCAGGAATAATCTCCGCAACTCCTGCTCAAGTCCACCTAATCTCTCAAACTTTTTTATATCTTCTATTAGCCGCAAAGTAGCGGTTAAAGGAGGTAAGTTATACAGTTCTACCGCTTGGTTTATTGCAGCCTTAAATGCTATTAATTCATTCATGTCAATGTGCAAAGCTGCGATCTCCTCTACCAGCGGTAATATATCTTTGTACTTTGCTGTCTGCTTTGTGAATACCTCGCATCTACCTCTAAGCTGCTTTTCTTTCTTTTCTAACCGTTCTATACCACGCAGCTTACGCGCAATTTTCTTAACGTCAAACTGATATTCTTTAGCGTTTAGCAGAAGATTCAGCAATTTGTCAGTATCCTTTGCAGATAGACCATGTTTGTCAAGTTCTTCACTTAGTTTTAGATATTCATTAATAGCATCAATAGTGATATTCTTGCTTTGAAGTATGGCGTCAGCTTGCTTTACATCTTCATCAATTTTTTGTTTTTCTTCATATTTTTCCCTATATACGCTGACACCTGATCAATTGGAATTGATTCCGCCTTTGAAATGTGATATAGTTGATTTACTAGCTCAATTGCTTTACCCGGGGGAATATAGCCTGAATTAATATTGGTAATGAATGACTCAATCTCATTTTCCTTTGCCCCCGAACTCCTGAAGAAGTTGTACAATCTAAAGAATGAAGCTAACTCGCTTGTAGACATTC
>JBKPMK010000188.1:0-15120 GCA_046732115.1 Thermoproteota archaeon | reverse complement strand
TTAAACAATGACTTGTAGTTATGTAAGACTTGTATTGAACGAAAAGGCAAAGATGTCTAACGTCTACCCAAAAGGGTAAGATAATCATTTTCGGTCAGCCATCTTATTTTGGGTATCCCAGGTGCAATCAGATGGCCCAGCAGCGGCGCGCCTACATATAAAAGGGATCTGGCCGTCTTCTATTAGACAAGATAAGTGCTAGTCATAAACAAATAGTGATCACTTTCACGAATCATCACATAGTATATTCCAGCGAGTATACAATCCCCTCGGCCTCTACCATTGCGGCTATGTTGTTAAAAAGAATGTAAACGACTTTAGTTGATAATGAAAGCGTCCCAAAATGAACAAGAAGAAGAAAATGGCAAAGTTGATATCTTAGCCAATGAAATCAAATCGTGGAAAGACTTTGAATATGCTCTAAGGGAAGTCAATTTACAAGGAAAGCAGTATTAGGGATAATCTTGTGTCCGAAAGGTCCATACATCATTAATGTAAGTAAAATCATACTCGCTGCTAACAAAGTATTATGGGCATCTATCAATTAATTTATTTCATATCCAGGGTTACTAGAGTTTGTCTAATATTGTCTCTACAAGGGAATGTTCAAGCGTTCATTCAAAAGTGCAAATTATTATAATAAACCTTACGTATGATGCTATTCATAAAAGGTGAAAGTATAATATTAAAAGCAGTACTTACTAGCAATCGAAAAATAACCAAATCCAACTTAGTATGGGTCTCTAACATAGATGGTAAGCTTGGTAGTGAATCATTGCTTGAACTAACTAATCTTTCTGTCGGAAGCTACATAATAACAGTCTCCGGGTATGGTACAAAAATCGCTATTCAAATCACTATTTCCATGACCTTTGGGCACTTTACCAATCTCATCTTTCACAACATGAAATATCATCCATAATGGGTGACTTTGCAATGAATGTGTTAGATGATAGTGTTTCAGGCGAGTCATGGAAGATGTATGAGCTCCCAAAGTTTGACCAAACCTCTACAGATCCTTCAAAATTAGTTTTTATAGCTAAATTGAGAGTTCTCAAACATCAAGTTTTTGATGAACCCTTGCCATTCAGTAATGAAGACCATTTATGCTCATCTTGTACAATATTCAAAGAAAATAAACTTAAGACTTGATTGTGACTTCAACTCTGGTGGAGGAGGTACATTAAGCCTCAATAGAAACTTTGCTGTATGGGACGCCAGATCAAGTGCAACGGCAACCGATCCTAATGCATGTAAAAAACCCTTCGCAAGCCATGCGCTTTGGTCATACATAAATTCTCTGTACCTCTTGGTTCATGAGAATCGTCATAACATGACTGATGATCCAGATCATACTATATGCAGTGGTGTTTGGAATATGGATCAAAGATTGGAAGATGGAAGTGGTCATGCATGGGCAGCCATGTATTTAATGTGGGTTTATAAATATGGTTCGTATGATCCACCTTTTATCAAGAATGAAGCTAAAATCTTAGCTGTAGATCTATTAAAGACCAGATTCTGCTCTAAACCAACACATTCAAATCCAAAAGTTCAGGCAATTATCGCAATTATCGATGAACTGATTCCGTAATAAAATGATATTTTTAATACAGTAAGATTAACGTTCGGACTTACCTATTTCCATTCTATGTTCTGAGCGCGCGCGCCTTTCTACTATCTATTAACCTCTGCTTCAACTTTTCATCTATGATCCATCTTCTGTAATCGTACAAAAGATAGCTTATCGAAGGTGAGTTATTAGGATACGTCATACGACAAATTTCCTGTAATCATCTAAGGAAGTTTGCAGTAATTTTTCTATCCATCCAAATCTTAGTTGAAGTTGTAGTTAGGCGAGCGCCTCATGGTGGACATCATAAATTTTAACGTCGTACATAGGCGTGTCACTATAGCAGTGGGAACAAATTAATTGACAAGTTCTTACATAGATGTTATCAGATTAATAGCATTAGAAATTCTCACCTAGCGTTGATAAAGTAACAGCTCATTTATTGAAATTATGGACAACAAAAAACTTACAATCGTTGCTATTTCAGTATTAGCATCATTGTTAGCAAGTTGTGCGTTTATGTCATCAGAGATCGCATTTGCAAGTAGACATCATCATTCTAAATTCATACGACAAATACCTGCACAGGTCAATGTTTGTGGAAACGGAATTATGTCATCTGACATTAGTTGTTAAAATCCAGGCAATCAAATTAACGAAGATCATAACTCAGATAATCTAACAGGTATTTGACCAAGTAGTAGCTCCGGCGGGTTTGATCATAGTAATGACGACCATAATGATCATTATGATCAGGTTAGCAGCCCAAGTGGTAATCCAATCACAGGTGCTGATCCCTAAGCTTTCTTATAAAAAAGAGGTAGAAAAATATAAATTATTACTGGATTCATGATTTGATCTTGCAATAACGAATGAATAAATCAATAATCGACAAGTTTGAGTCGCATGTAACTTCAATAAACATGGCAGAGAATAGATGACTAAGTCTCCGAGCAGCAGCGCACGCCTATCATTAGACTTATTGTGATTACACTTAGAATTATTTTCATCTACTTGTCACCTAAGTAAGTTGTCTCACACACCAGTTGAGATCGAGTTATAGGGATAAGGAACACCACACGACGAAGGTAGGGAGGTCTATTGCTGGTTTGTTGGCTACTTCCATTCCCAAACCTTCAAATTGAAGTTACCTCCTTCTTCGATGTCCAACTCCCAAACTCCCGGCAAGCTATTTAACCTTGTAAATTTCGGCGAGGAAGCCTGCCAGATAACTCCACCCCGCCAGCTCGCCTTTAGGCCACTTCCGGTAGGTCGCCCCCTTCCATGAGCCCACACACCTACAGTGTCCCCATCTTTGGTTGTGCAGATTCCATTGAACTCTGCAATCAAGGTCCCTCCATGCGGGGTTGCGACTCCTGTATAGATAGATGAATAGTCTGCACCGAACAATTTGCCAGTTCCCTGATAGGTCGCTTCCACTTTTCCGTCGGGGAGTGCCCTTATTCCTGCGAACTTTCCAGTTTCTTCGAATGCTAAATCTCCTAGAGCCATGTGGCCGCAGAATCTATGACTGCTATTTATGCGTTCTCAGTTCCAGGCGGTAAGGCGCTCTTTTGAAGAACATAAATCTAAGGAGATGGACAAAGTTCAGCAAGTCCATCGCTTCGCATCGAACTATACAGCCATTTTTATAATGATTCCGTTTGCAGCATCTGCTTGCACAGCAGTACTGGAAACTTGGTTTAATCTTCAAGGATTTTTTATGTTTGTATCAGAGATTCTCATGTTCATTGGATTTATTGAGATTGTCTTAGTTCGTATGATATATGGCATATTGGTTAAGAAGAAGAAGTCTAAACTAGACCGTTCATCTGCAAAGCTTAAAACTGGGAAATAGGTTTCATTTCGTTTTCGCCGCTGTTGCCAATTCATGACGCTTTAGCCTGATATAATCCTGGAGAACTTCAAAGAGCCCTTGTGCAGTCTCAAGTAACTCAGGCTTTACAATTATAGCTTTTGTGTCTACTGCTGCATGACTGTCTAAAGTGCCGCCGCTAGTACTTCGCTTTGGACAATTATGAGCCATGTCTGTACGCAGGTTTCCTTTCATTTCCAAAGGCACCCATTTATCACGACTAGGATGACCAACAGTAGAATTTTTATCGAAATACACTAAAGCACAGCAGCCTCGAGTACAGGCTTTTGCTTCCCCACTCATACTAATCACGGTCGTCATTTGCTGTATCGTCTATCCAATCCATCTACTCGTCAACCCTCACCCTAAGCTTTGACGCAATGCTCATGTGATATTGGTCGCTGTCTATATTCTCGAAAATACGACCAACTGCTAACTTGACGACAGTATACGAGTCGTCCAAGTGTTGCAGTTCCGCTACTAACCTTGGTGTCAAGTCAGACATATTAACGATAAATTCAGGAGCAGGTTTTGATAGTGGAATCCACTTATGTAATGTAAGCGCCTGGTTGTAGTATTTATGCGCTGGAATTGTGGCTAGGCGTAAGAACAGCTCATCAATTAATCGCTCTTCAGTCCACCATTCATGTTCAACTCTTAACGTCGCTGAGTTTCTAACTCTCGTATATTCGACTTCTTCTGCTGCTGATGTAGACATCAAGCAGTAGCCTCCTCAATCGCGAGTCTGAGTTTAAAGCTCTGCAACATCCGATTTGCAATCCTGAGTTTTTCGATTACGCCGTCTACAAAGTCGACTGCTGGAGGGTCTGCGTATTTGTCTAGGAGTCGCTTCTTTCTCGAATAAGAGGCTATGTGTTTATAAATCGGGTTATTGTATCTGCTTCTGTAGACCATCATTGCTCAATCCCTTGGTGGTTTGCGTTGCGTTTTACAAAGCCTTAGATTTTCGTGAGCGATATACTGTTTGATAGTTTGGGTTTACATATTTTTTATCTTGTGTACAAACTTTGAAACAGTATTCTGTGTTTTTACTTTGTACATGATAATACTACTTTTTATAAGTGTAAAATAACAGAACTTCTTTCGTTAGGAACTGGGGTTTAACGAAAGTAGCTAGAATAAAATATCGATTCATCATTTTACTTATATGAATAAAGATTATGATAGGAGATTTACTAACAATACCATATTCAATATTCCTGAAAGTCGTCTAGAGGTTATTATCAGAAATATTAAGTTAGATGATATTAACGAGATTCTTCAATTACAGGAAGCATCATTCGCAGATATGGCCGCTTATGGCATGGTATGGCCGGCCTCATTTTTGAAAAAACATATGCATATTTTCCCCGAAGGACAACTTTGTGCAGAGATAAATGGTAAAATAGTTGCATCAGCCAGCAGTTTGGTAGTCACACTAAAGCCTCAATATTCAGGACATACTTGGCATGAAATTACAGGTGGTGGTTTGTTTACAACACATGATCCAAAAGGCGATACTCTTTATGGTGCAGATATTTCAACTCATCCAAAATTCCAGCGAAAAGGAATCGGAACTATGTTATACAATGTTAGAAAGAATCTTGCCATCAAAATGAACCTACGACGAATGGTAATTGGGGGGAGACTATTTAATTATTACAAATATGCAAATAAGATGTCAGCTATTGAATATTCAAGAAAGGTAATAGAAGGAGAAATTGAAGATCCTGTTCTTTTATTTCAGCTGAAGAATGGATTTAAGTTTATCAAGATTCTTCCAAATTACCTTTATGATCATCGTTCTATGAATTATTCTAATTTTCTTGAATGGTTAAACCCATATCACCAGTAATATTTCATTTGCATCTAATGGTACAAGGCATCTGATGTATCAGAATCGTTCTATAGATAGCAGCTGCGGAATTGTAAAAAAATGGGGCAACATTTCTATTCAAACCATAAGATGACTCGCCTATATTCCTGACAAACTGACTGATCATGTTCGGTATGACTAGTATAACTTGCTTTTCATCAGAAGCCTGCTCATTCCTTCCAACCGTTCTCTACTGCTGGCATTCTGAGTTCATATGGAAATCGAGATCATTTGGCAGCCTGTATTAACAACACACTACTAAATAATATAATAGCTTGATCCTGCGAGGAGTAGTAGAGAATGATGATGACATAAGGTTTAAGTATAGTCTATATCATTTAAGAGCAATTATGAAAATAATAACCTAACATATTTTCATACATTTGACTTTTTCGTTAAAGTTTTGATCCACATATAAAAACAATAATGAATATAGATCAAAAGATATGTTAACTCATTCTTAGACTGCCGTTTCATTTAGTTACCATTGATAATTGTTTTCATTTATCGAAGCTCGCCGCAAACTAGGAATTCGTCATAGAAGTATGAGTCTCTACTTTTTAGAATCCCGTAACATATCTCTTCATAGATATACTAACAAAGGTCATACCAAATGTTTTAAAGATTTATACACAATATTATGCATGTATAAGCAGAGAAAATGTTGTCCAAAGAAGATGTGTCATTAGTGCGAGATAGTATTACTTGCAAACTATGTAATGCAAAATTTGGAAGCTTGGGAGATATGCAACATCATGTCTTAACAGAGCACATGCAAAAACGTGACAACCGGATTCACTTAGAAAAGACAAATGTTGGATAGTAAAGTCTTTGGCTTTACTAATGAACTCATTAAAATCTTTTTTATGGATAAGCAGAAGGAACGGAAAGGATGTTTTAGATCTTTATAACTCGTTAACACCATTTGTGCAACTTGCATTAGCTGATCCCAATAATCATATGCTCAATTTTGGATATTGGACACAAAGTACTACTAGTCCGATTGAAGCCCAGATAGAACTCTGCAAATTCGTTGGAGAATTCGCCAATTTAAAATCTGCAAAAAAAGTAATAGACATTGGAAGCGGGTTTTGTGCTCCGGCTATGCTTTGGAAGACTATGTATTATAATTTAGATATTGTTTGTGTTGATGTTAATCTTAAGCAGTTAGCTATAGCTTTAGAGATACCTATTACTACTGCTGCTACAATAGCTAAAAATGACCTATTTTATGTAGTAAACAAAAACGTAGAACGAACCAAATCAATATCATTGGTAAATGCAGCTGCCACTAGGTTGCCATTTGCAATTAATAGCGTTGATACCTTGGTTGCTTTAGAATCCGCACAGCATTTTAAACCGCTGGCCGCGTTTCTGAAAGAATGCAGAAGGGTTCTAACACCTAAAGGATTGCTTGTAGTTGCTATTCCAATTCTAGGTCCAAAGTTGTCAGATCTATCTTTCTTACGGCAACTTGCAAAACTTGGAATCCTCTATTTTACTTGGGCATCTGAGCACTATAGTTTAGACAATATAAAATCAGCAATGGCAACAGAAGGTTTTGAAATACAGGATATTGAACGCATAGGACATAATGTATATGAGTCATGTGCTGATTACTATATTCAAAATAGACAACTAGTAAGACAAAGGCTTAAAACAAAGACATTCCCACATACTAAATCTCTGCTCATTGAATTTGTCGAGCGAGTCATATACATTTCAGCATTGAAGATGAAAGATTTGTCTCAAAAAGAAATTATTGATTATGTGTTGATAAAAGCTGTACCTGCAGCCTTCTAGAATATGGTCTTGTATATAATTTTAGTTATTGACTTTATAATAATATGCGTTTGAGTTGTCACTATCCGCATTTCCCTGACTGGATATTGCTTGGATTGCTAGTTATAATCTCATTTGAACCATTATAAAGTTGGATATCTTGACTATTGTCTCTTGATTGGATACAGTCGCTATCACTTGCTTTAAATCCAGCCAATATACCGCTTAGGGATGACAGTGCTACTGCTGATACTGCTGATACTGCTGTAATCATAAATGCTGCACATGCTATGAAAGATGCTAAAGCTACAAATTTCATTACTCAAAATGTACTTCTACCGATACAACTATTATGGTTAGCTCAAGAGACATACATTATATTTTTTACTAAGATAGTATAATTGCTGACACTGCTTGAAAAGTACTAGTAGTTCTTGTTATCCTGGCTAAACTCTACAGCTCCTCTTCACTGCTATTCATCTGATATGCTGGCATGCATCATAGTATCTATACCACTTCTTATTAGTGTGAGTTTTTGTCTCATCATCTTCTATGACTATATTATGTTGAAGTCTCATCCAACGTTTTTATTTTTGTCTTTGCTGCACAATGTGGTTTAATATCTATATGCTATGCAATAAATGCAAAAAGAATGAAGTTCAGATTTACAATGATTGTGGTAATTACTGTATATCTTGCTGGTACGAAATGACGGATCCCATTGTCTCTTAGTGTTATTTTGAATATTTGAAATATACCAGTATCAATTACTGTCAGCATCTACCCATCATTAGTTTCGTTTTTTACTATCCTTGCGCGCAGTCTAAGTGAAGGTTGGTTTTCATGTTTTTCAAAAACATGATTAATGTATTTTTCATAGTTTTCAAATTCAGAATTACATGATGGGCATACAACCTTGTACTTGTTCATACTGATTCGATGTTGGGTTTATTGATACATTCCCCCAATATTATTCATTAGCAAAATTGCTTCCATATACAGAACTAAACCTTTTGAACATCATGGCCTAAACCTACTTCACATCTGTTCGCACACAGATACGTATACTATACACATTCGTGTTTATTACCCCTTTGCTTGTCAAGTTTCATTTAGACATTATCATATTGGGGACGGCTGTTAACGATATAAGTACAAGACTTTCGGATTGCTAAGAATATGTTACAAATAAATTTTAAAAAATTATTTGGTATACTTTTCACTGCGTTTATCATTATCATGGTATTTTTGTTTTTATTAGTTTCAATATCCCAGAAAGCATATCAACCTCTCTTATCTTTTTACAAAGAGCAAATCCATCTAATTTTGGCATCCTAATGTCAAGTATTACTAAATCATAATAGTTAGGTCTGAATTCCTGAAGAGCTTTAACTGAATCTGTGTATGATATACATTCATAACCGGTATCTCCTAATACTATTTGGTATACCATACAATGATCAGGTTCATCGTCAACTAACAGTATTCTTTTGTTCCTTATTTGCTCATGCAGTTCTTCTTCTCCTTCTTCTTGTTGCAGCTTTTGTTGATGCTGCGGAGTGCCGTATTGATATTTCTCTATTGCTTGGAGATGTAATATTGTTATAATTTCATCATAATACCTTATGTCAAAGGAACAGAATATCGTCTTAGATTCACTAGAAGGATAATCTGCTGTAATGATGGTACTTGGGTCATTGTCCTTCTCCATACGTAAACACCACCACTCTTAGTTCTGTTTGTTGAATTCCATTATTTTATAGGTACTATAAAATATTTTTGATTTGTAAGAACTGCTGCTAATGATACTCTTACTAATCTAATTCTGCAGTTAATCTTTTAACCAGATAATTTATCGTAACTGGTTTTTTGATAAAACAGCCTATACTTCTTGCTTTTGGATATACTTCTCTTAGTGCTTCTATATTTACTTCTGCTGCAGAAATAAAGCACACTCTGATGTTTACATCTAACTCTACAATCTTCTCACATAATTCAAAGCCATTCATATGTGGCATGTTAATGTCAGTCAGCAGTAAATCATAAAAATTTGGTTTGAATTCTGATAGTGCTGTTACAGGGTTATTGTATGTATATACAACAAACTTTCTTTTATCATAATAATATCCATCTAAACCAACTTTGAAGGTTAATGTGATGTCAGGATCATCATCTACAATAAGAATTCTTTTTAAGAATGGATCCTTTTGTTTTTCTCTAATTTTTTGATCTTGCATTCTATTCAGACGTGCTAATGTCTCTCACAACTTTCTGCGATATCTCTTTGGATCTAGGATTCCTCTTTGTTTAGCATCTCTCCAGCTTCGGCTTGTTGTACCCGCCTGAATCTTTATCTTCACTTCTTCTTGCCTCTTTCTTTATTGCATGAGTCCAGTCTATAGAATGTAAACTCGCGGAATCACGAACTGTGATTAAAAATTCCTGGAAAAGTTCATCACAACGCATAGAATAATATATATGCTTATTCTATAAATAATTAATCCCTTATTTTTGGGGATTTCGCTGTAATTATGTCTAAAAGGGGGTATAATAATTCCATATAATAAATATATATAAAAATAATAACCAAATTTAGTATCTGCTCATTTTAACAGGTAATATATATTATGTATAATCTATTTAGTCTCGAATGGATGTAATATTATAGATGCATAGATGAGAGCGTCCACCGATCAGGAATTATCTTCTAGTTCTCGGAATCTCTTTTCTATTCTGTCACATAATGAGAGCTTAAAGATGTTTGTCATGGCAAAAGATGTCTGAAAATCAGTCCATCTATAATACATAGGCTAGATATTTCACCAAAAGCATACTACAGAGCCTTAAAGCAACTAAAAGACGCAGGCTTAGTAGAGAAGAGAAAAGACAATGCTGGAATGATAATGTACTTTCATACTACTTTTGGCTCTATTATTTATCAAAGAAACATTGTAGAGATGGATCAATATATGGAAAATTTAGAAAAAATGCAGATGATCGACACTATAAGACAGACAGAAAAATTCTCTGAAGAGTCTATATTAAGTGTCACTCAGGAAATAATGAATAATAATCTTCCATCTGCTATTTCGAATAACAATACCACTATTGATGTCGTTTTATCTCTTGACAAATTGATACAAAAATTGCTGGAACGAATAGACTATTGTAGAAGTGAAATTTCAATTTCAACAAGGATATGTCCTGAAGTAGTAATTGACAAACTATTGGAAAAATCCAGATTGGGGGTTAAGGTAAAAGTAATAGCGGATACAGACCTAGTCAAAGAGTATTTCAGAACCCAACAAAAGTTTGTGGACAATCTCGATAACCAAGTCCAATGGAAGAACGTAAATGTGTAATAGCAAATCCATGGTATCCGGATAGTACTGTAAATCGAAGAATAGCGGATATCCCATTTGGTATTATTATACTCGACAAAATGGAGACAGGAATAGAATTGGTTAATTCTAATAATACAAAGGAATTCTGTGGTGGAATTTTCATAAGAGATGAAAAAATCACAAAGATTATGACTGAATTTTACCAGCAAATGCGGGAAAAAACTTCTGAAAACGTAGGTATACCATCTACCGCTCCAGCTTGAGTGCTCAATTGCAAAAGAGTCATTCAAATCTAAATCAACTATTAGAAAGCTTATGCGTGTTCTGTTGATACCGTGGTGCTCTGTAAATGAAGGATAAGCGTTAATTCTACAATCCTCATAGTTTGGTCTAGATCGGTTTTAAAATATTCTAAAATCTCTTCTTATTGAATATCTCTACCTGATCCATTCTGCATATAGTAATCACATATCCATAGAAATATAGGTACTAAGGGGAAAATTCTTGTTAGTTACTTATATACTGCTTTGTGGATATTTTGTTTGTACATCTTTGGCTTCGGAAAGGACTGAGGTAATATATGGTTCAGACAAGGTAATGAATATAATATTACAGTTTTTATTTAATGCAAATAAAATAAGCTCCTGTGGAGACTATAAAGCTCCTTCAGTAGTTTTTGAAATCGAAGAATACAAGAAATTATTATCTGATATCAAAAAAAGAGGGATTAAACTAAGGTATGTTACAGACATTACTAAAGACAATGTCAAATACTGCAGAGACTTGATCGAGTTTTTTGCATATGATATTAGACACCTAGAGGGTATTAAAGCAAACTTTTCTGTTAGTGAAACAGAGTATTTGGCTTCTGCGGCTTTGCTAGAGGAACAGATGCAGCAACAGTCATCCATACCAATACAACAAGTGATCTACAGCAATGTTAGAGATATTGTGGAGCAACAAAAGTATGTATTTGAAAGCTTCTGGGACAAAGCAATACCAGCAGAACGTAGGATCAGAGAGATCGAGGAAGGAATTGTATCAGGCAGTACAGAAGTTATCCAAATCCCATCAAGAACTAAGGAATTATTCATTGATTTAATAAAATCAGCTAAGCAGGAAGTGTTGTTATTATTTCCTACTGTCAACTCATTTCTTCGCGAAGAGCGTATAGGGATAATACAATTATTAAAAGAGGCAGGATCAATAGGACGCAAAGTAAGCGTCAGAGTAGTAAGCCCAACCAATAACACCATAGAGAAAATACTGCAAAATATGCAGATTGACAAGCCTAACAATTTTTTGGATATACAACACGTTGAGGAAACAACTACATCGTCTGAAACTAATGTAAATACAGTCACTATACTGGTAGTAGATAGAAAAGCATCCCTTGTGATAGAAAAAGTAGACGACTCAAAGCTGGATTTTATAGACGCAATAGGATCAGCAACATATTCTACAAGTAAACCAACTGTGTTATCGTATATTTCCATCTTTGAGAATTTGTCAAATCAAGTCAAGCTAAATGAAAAGCTAAAGACTCACGATAAAATGCAAAAAGAATTTATCAATGTAGCAAGTCATGAAATGAAAACACCAACTCAAGCTATTATAGGATATTCTGCTTTAGTACAAAAACATCCTGAAAAGAGAGATGAAATGTTACACGCAATATCAAGAAACGCAGACAGGCTTCACAAACTTACTAATGATATACTAGATGTTACAAGAATTGAAAGTCAGACACTAAGTCTAAACAAAGAAGTAATTAATCTAAATGACTTGGTTATAGGTTTAATTGAAGACTTCGAAAGCCAAATTCAAACAGAACATAGCAATTTACAGATCTTATACGATGGACCTAAGTCAAGCGATAATCCCTTTTTAATAGAAGCTGATAGAGGAAGGATTAATCAGTGTATCTCAAACTTATTGAGTAATGCGATCAAATTTAGTGCAAACGAATATAGTGATGGTGATGGCGGTACGGTTTCTATAACTGTAACAAAAGAAGAAAAAAATGAGAACTCTGATAATCATAATATAAGAAGAATACAAGGAGAACAAGTCAGAGTTAGTATTAGCGATAATGGTGAAGGCATACATCCTGAAATACTTCCAAGATTGTTTACAAAATTTGCTACTAAATCAGAAACGGGAACCGGATTAGGACTGTACATATCAAAAAGTATCATAGAAGCTCATGGTGGTAGGATATGGGCTGAAAACAACAAAGATGGAGAAGGTGCAACATTTTCGTTTACTCTACCTTTGCATAAAAAACAACATCAGCAGCCGCCAGTATATGGAACTCGCGTGGGTCATAAGCAGTGAAAAAAAGAATTCTGGTTATTGATGATGAAAAAGATAATGCATCAGTTTTTAGTATCGCTTTAGAAGACACTGGATTATATGAAGTTAATTCATTTACAAATCCTATATCAGCATTGTCTAGTTTCAGGCCGAATGCATATGATCTCGCCATCCTTGATATAAAAATGCCAAAAATGAATGGATATGAATTGTATGAAAAAATAAAAAATATAGATGATAAAATCAAAGTATGTTTCCTCACGGCATTTGGGGAAGGATATCATGAAGAGTTCAAAAGAAGATTTCAAGGACGGCGAGCAGATAATTCATCAACTACTCATGTCCATTTTCTTAGAAAACCAATAACAATAGATGATCTAGTAGAAAAAGTAAATGAAATAATATAAATGCCAAATAAACGCCGAGCATTTAATATGACTATCAGCTATGGGTGTTCCCTTGTGTGCTTATGCAAAAACATATTTCTTAATTTTGTCCTTAGCTTTTCCACATCCTTATGGCATCTGTAGCAAATAGAAATCCCTTATTAGCATTCCATAGTTCTTTACACTCAAGAGCTTGTTCCACAGTGGATACATTCTTTTCGTTACAGATATCATCAATGCTTTTAGGATGATGTACCTACAATCGTAGGCTTTTGTTCTTCTTAACGCTAGTATGACATATCTTACATCGATAGACGCCAGTTTAGATATTTCGTGGTATTCCTAATCTTTAGCTTCAGCAAAGGGATCGGCGGGGAGGCTTGGATGATGCTGTTATGATTATAATCAAAGCTTCCATAATCATAGGGGACATTAGATTTCTTCTTTAACTCCTCTCCTTTTGCTATCTTTTCAAGTGACTTTAATACGATAGATTTGATAACATCATAATCAAAATCCTTATCAATATTGTAGATATTATTTTCAAGCATTTGTTAGTTGGGTACCCGTTTAATTGAACAGTACATAGCTTTAGCTATTGTGAATCGATGAAGGGTAATAAAATCGTTCAAATTTGTGCAATTGTACAACCTCAACACAATGTAGTTCCTGCTTTCTATAAACAATCTAGTTCTTTTCTATGTGATCTTTCATCTTTTGCTATTTGCCACGATGTTCTTATACAGAGAAAGCAGCAAACAAAAGAAGAGATGTCAGGATCACTTTTAGACTTTAACAAAAATAAATATGAGATTTTAAACATATATCCAGGTCCACAAAGCTCAATAGCAAAATGGTGGGACCAAGACAATGATTTCTTTGAGCGTGGTATTCAAGGAGCTACGGATGGATACAGGTACAACATTGGAAGAAAAAGGCGTCCAATTGACTATGATATGATGAATTATCAGTTTGCTGGATACTTCAAGATAAATGCAGTTACACACTTAGAGGATAGTGCATATCAAAGTGAATATCCTGAAGCAGATATAGATTCAAAAGCAAAGAACCGCTGGGCAATGAAATTCGGAGTTCATTCAGGCGGTGGAGATGAAGAAGCAGCAGCATATGAGATCTGCGGTCCATACTTAGGCAACGACATAGGACAGCAGATCGTAGGAGCTGAAGCCCCGTGGAAAAGAATGTGGCGTCCCAAGGATGGAGATATACCAAAACCCAATATCAGGCTTCCGCCACTTAAGGATAAATGGTTTGGTGTAATGGTATTTAGATGCAATGATAAGGATGATACTTCTGTTCATATGGAATGTTGGGTTGATTTACATGGCTTAAATGATGATGACAAACCACAAAATAAATGGCAAAAATATGTGGAATTTAATGATGATGGCAAAAAGCTTCAATCAAAAGGTGATTACTTTGATCCCATAATCAAAAATAGAGGTAACGAAGAAGATTGTCATGCTACATTGAGGATCAATAGTGTAGAGTATGAAGCAAGATATCTATTTGTGAGAGAGATAGAATGTCCTGCTCAAGCCATTCATAGTATAGAAGAGCAATAGATATCATAATAATATGCAGACAATTGATGGCGAAGATACAAAAATATAGGTTACTTTAACCGTTAAACGCATGGCTGGCATCATCCCAGCTGGAGTTAAGAATTTTATTGAAATCGTATATGCTTCCTAGAACTTCATTGCGTGGAAGCCATTGACTTTATAAAAGGATGATTACTCAATAACATATGTACATAACATATGTACATAATCTTTTTTAAATGTCAAAAACATCTGTATTACTGGTAACCCTACTACTATTCTCTTTGGTCTTTGGATTAACAGCCTCTATTTTCTTTGCCAATTCAACAACTTTTGGATTAGCAAGTAATTGATTAATTTGTTCTAGCTCCGAACCAGATCTGATTATAATGCCTCTTTTCT
>JBKPMK010000187.1:0-2499 GCA_046732115.1 Thermoproteota archaeon | reverse complement strand
TCTTTAGGAGTAGCCGAAATTACAGATACTTTCACTATTGTTGTTTCTTGTTCTTATTGAAAAACTTATAAATAAAATAGTTCAGTTGTAGAATAGCAAGCAACAGTTCCTGTGAGAAATTGACGCCTCAGAAATGAGGTTCAATTTCTTATTAATGTCTTAATAAATCAGTCAGCTTCACATTGACCAGTTTGTGAATTATAATGATACCCTGATCCATTTACGTCAATACACTCAGCAGTTTTAGTTTGTGTAAACGAATTCAATATGCCAGCTTTTCTTGCTTGTCGTTTGGTTATAGCCATTTATTAATTACCCCTGAACCTGACCCTGTTATCATACGCATTAGCTCATAGCTTTTGCGTTACTTTTTGGCTTTATCTTGAATCACTTAAGCTTTAACTGGGAATTAACCGCAGAGAACCATAGTTATTAATAAGGCTTAAAACTATGACAATTTGCTTCCACAAAAGGGGCAGATATTGATCTATGCGTTTAGGATAACTGACTCATCCATACAAAATATTTGCCAACTATAGCAACTTTCTTTTTCTCTTTTTCATATTATGGTTGTCGTCAAACAAGATCTAGATATCAGGAGGTGGTCTGAAATATAACCATATCATCTACTATAACTAGTTTGGTAGCATAAAGATAGTACAAAGTTTCGCTATAAAATGTTTGAATTGTTTATTGCTCACGAAACTCCTATTGCAGACGATGGGAGAAAATCCCGCATCTGGGTCACTATATGATGTCAGGGAGACGATCATTCAATTAAAGATTGACAGTCATAGACAGACGAGGGTTCCAATACTTAATAGAGCAGTATCCATGGTCACATTAGCACATTCAACACCCATTTCAACTACGAAAAAACCAGTGAACAAAAATAGTAATAATAATGTCTTGTTGATGCTTTTGTTCTCAGTAATTGGACTAGGGCTAATTGCATCATCTATGTCTGCTACAATGGCAAGTGCACAAACATCTTCTAATTCTATGTCTGGTGGTAATAGAGCCAGCAAAGAGACTAACGTGAAACAAATGGGAATCTGTTTAGTAGGTGAAGGAGGCCCTTGTAATGGAGATAGTAATTGGGATGGCACACATGATGTGACTGGGAAGTGTGTATTATTAAATGGCTGTGGTAATGATAATGGCAATAGCAATAACAACAAGACCACGAATGATAACGTCAGTGGAAAATAGCAAACCTAACCAGAACCTTCGCTGCCATTATTGTATCTAAAATTTTGTGCTACATGCAATCAATAATCTTTAGACTTTTTTGAAATGGTTTGCAAATAATAACTACGGAGTAAGGGTTCGCGAGCTAATAAGAGGATAGACCTATTCCTTTCTATATACAGATAATTAATCTACAATGCATGCTTTCTATTGGTGTCAATTATCTAAGTTCAGTGCGCTAAAGGAAGTCCTATTTGCAGGTTTTATTGCTTCATGAGCACCTGCATTTAGCAGTGACCAAAATCAGTGATATAAGCAAGATAGGTTCATTAATATTCATCTTTATACGTGGGCTGTTTTTGCACTATGAGTACTGGTGTCCTTACTGCTGTTACTACTTTTCTAGTAGTGCTTCCTATAGCTTGTATCTTTGAGGCTATCCTGCGGCTTCCCATAATTATTAGATCAAATGGTACAAGATGTGATATATGGATAATCTCTTCTGCAGGATTCCCTATACGTATTTCAAATGTGATTTTCTTTGTCAGCGCGGTTGATTTACATGACGTTGTCATTTCTTGAACTATTCGTCTTAAATGTTCATTTAGCTGGACTTGTTTCTGACTTCCGGTTATAGGTAATCGTTGTTTTTCTTCTTCTCCTGCATCTATGCTGATTGGTAATATTGTCTTCAAGTCTCTGTTGGCTTTAACTACATTAAGAAGAACAATCTCTGAATCAGATTTCTTTGAAAAGTATGCTGCATAGCTCAACGCTCTCTTGGACATTTCCATTCCATCATATGCAATTAATATTCTCTTAAAACTAGGAAAACCAACATTTATGGCAGTTCCATTCGACTTATTTTCACTGTCATCTTTAGACATGATGCTCTAACAACCCATGTAGGAATTAAAGACCTTATGGCAACTTGCATTAGCTTCCTGTATCGTATTATGTGACCAATGGATCAGATCAAAATAAAAATAGTCACTTTAGGATGATCACCTAACCACCAAAGGCATAAGGGATTTTGGCCGTACTTGTACCAACAATGTCCACTGTCATGGAATCCTTTGGTATGATTTATTTTAAATATCATGGCTAACCTTTTAGGTTTGGCACAGCAAATAAGGTACATTTAAACGTCTATCATATTATTGTGATAGTTATAATCTGTAATTAATATGACAACAGAAGTAAAATCAACAGTTAATGGTAATATCGGCAATATAGATAATGGAGAAGTACAAATAAAAAAGATACTTATTCCAATAGATGGTTCTGACTGTTCATTATATGCTGCTA
>JBKPMK010000186.1:0-4827 GCA_046732115.1 Thermoproteota archaeon | reverse complement strand
TTACCTTTACATTGTTCGGCCAGAAATTAAAAGGAAGATTTTCGTTATTAAGAACATCAAGAGAAAATCAATGGCTTTTAATTAAAGGAAATGATGAGTTTGAATCTAAAGACGATTTAACTATTATACGACCTGAGTCAGTTCTAACTGGAATAACGAATCAAGACTTGGAGAATAATAAAGGAGAAGATGATGATAATGATGCAAAATCAAACAATAAGAATAAGACTAAGACCGTTATCAGAGAGTCTAAAAGAAAAGATAAAGATACCAATAACACTTTTAATAACTATGACTTCTATAATAAGAAAGATAAATCTACACTACTTTTAACAAAACTCAATTTAAAAGAAAAAGAACTTGGCGTTACCGCAGAATTTCCAGTAAAAATAAAACCAATGCTAGCAACAGCTGTAGACGAGCCCTTTAATGACAAAGACTGGGTTTTTGAAATAAAATGGGATGGAGTACGATCTATATTATTTTTACACAAAGCAAAAACAGTATTTGAAATAAAATCTAGAAACGACAAAACCATTATCCATAGGTATCCTGAACTAGTAGAACCATTAAAATCAGCAATAAAATGCCAAGACTCAATCATACTGGATGGAGAAATCGTAGTATTAGATAAAGGCGGGAACCCAAGTTTCCAAAACCATCAGAGGAGAATGAATATTGATTATAAAGCAGATATACAGAAGCTGTGCCAAGAAATACCTGCCACCTATTACATTTTTGATATTCTTTATTTGGATGGAAAAAACCTGCAGAATTTAGACTTTCTTCAAAGAAGGAGTATCCTTTCTAAGGTTATAAATAAAAACGACAGAATACAAATCTCAGACTTCTTTGAAGAAACAGGAAAAGAAATTTTCTATAGTGTCAAATCAATGAACTTAGAGGGAGTAGTAGCAAAATACAAGTTTAGTAAATATTTGCAAGGTACAAGATCAAGAGAATGGTTAAAAATTAAAACTATAAAAACTCAAGATTGCGTAGTGATAGGATATACAAAGGGAGAAGGAAACAGAGAAAATTACTTTGGTTCCCTTCTCCTGGCAGTGTATCATGATGATAGCAAATTAAGATTTGTTGGCCATACTGGAAGTGGATTTGACTTTGCCCAGCTTAACGAAGTTTACAATAAACTTCAGCGAATCAAGATAGAAAAATGTCCTGTTGACTATATCCCATATACTAATCGAGCTCCTGTTTGGATTCAACCTAAACTTGTAGCAGAGGTAAAGTTTAGTGACTGGACTCAAGAAAAGATTATGAGAGCTCCTATATTTCTTCGATTTAGGGACGATAAAAAACCAGAAGAATGTACTCTTGAAGAAGAAAAGAGTACTGAAAAGTTAGTCCCAAGTGATAATGAAAAGAAGCGATTACAGGAAGAAGAACAACAACTACTAGCTGCCTATGAAGCTTCTGAAATATCTCGATATAAGAGTTCTAATGCCTTTGCACCATTACCCTCTTCTTCTTTTTCTCACCTTGATAAAGTATTCTGGGACAAAAGTGACAAACATCCGCAATTAACTAAAAAGAATTTACTTGAATACTATAACGAAATTAGTGAATATCTTCTTCCTTATCTTAAGGACAGACCATTATCTTTGAGTAGATATCCTGACGGAATAAAAGGAAAGCATTTCTATCACAAGAATTGGGATAAGGAAAAACCTGATTTTGTACAAACACTAAAGGTATATTCCAAATCTAAAGGTGATATTGTTAACTACGTTATGTGCAATAATAAAGAGACTCTTCTTTGGCTAGCAAACCTTGGATGTATAGAGATGCACCCATGGTATAGTAGAGTTGCTGATTTTGATTCTTGCAAAGAAAATACTACTGATGAAGAAAAATGTGGATTGAACAGGCCAGATTTTATAGTCATTGATCTGGATCCTTATATTTACTCAGGCAGGGAGAAAAAAGGAGAAAAGGAACCGGAATACAATTTCAAAGGATTTAAGGCTGCAGTTGATGTAGCATATGATATAAGAGATCTATTTAATGAATTAAAGATAAGATCCTACGTGAAGACATCTGGTAAGACAGGATTACATATTTTTGTCCCTGTTGTTTTATCGTATACATATGATCAAACAAGACGATTTGCTGAAACTGTAGGAAAGATTTTGAGTGCAAGGCATCCGCAGAAAATCACTATGGAATGGGATGTTGACAAAAGAAATGGAAAAGTCTTTTTTGATTATAATCAAAATGCAATGGGAAAAACGATAGCATCTATATTTTCTGCAAGGCCTACAACTTTAGCTACTGTATCTATGCCTATTGCATGGGAAAAGTTATCGAGCGTACTTCCAACAGATTTTAACATCTTAAATGCTAGGGATTTATTAAAAAATTCGGGCGACGCTTGGAGTAGAATATTACAACAGAAACAAGACATAGTCAAATTGCTTGAAGATGTCTCAGAAATTGGTAACTAGGAACAGACTGAGTTCAGTGTATTAACAAAAACAGGGGTAGAGACTATGATTCAAGTTTAAAGTTTTATTAATTTGAATCTAGCAATATGATTATGTTATCCTGTGAAGCTGTTCGTATCGATCTAAAGTAAATTAAATCATTTAATTAAGGTCGTTTTATTATAAAATATATATAAATCCTCTAATTTAACAGATAATCAAAGGTTCATGTACGTTGTCTCTACAATAATATGCAAAGAATTTTATTCCTCTGCATTAATTCTGCATAAACTTTAGATCTGCTATATTTTTCTATATATTTAATAATATAGCGCAACAGTTTTTTGACGGTGATTATTAACACACTCCTGTGTCTCCCCCTTTTGGACTTTTTAAGAAGAAGGAAAATAATGTATATGAGACCAAAAATAATACTACTGCTGGGGATTACCTCTATACTAGAGATTCATTAGCTATTTCAGAGGCGCTTGCACTTTTGCAACATGCCGAATCAGAAAAAGTAAGAGCTTTAGTGAAGGATCTTTTACCTATCAAAAAATCTGTTAGAGAATCACTTGAATCTATAGCCAAAATAGCAGATAATTTGGAACGCGAAAATATCAAATTAGAAGAGTTAAGGTTCAAACCGATTGTTGAGAATTCAAAAAGAACGGTAGCAGCATCTTTGAAAAGAGAGGCTTCCTCTGAACTACCTTTATCGGAATCGATGCAGGATATTAAAAAATTCAATGATAGATTGGAATCCATTATGAATCGGTTTGGTGAGGTTAGCAATTCCCATAACAGAGTCATGAATATCTTTATGAAAAAATATGCTGGAAAACTAACTAGTGAATTTGAAAAACTTTCATCATTACTAAAAGATACCAAGTCATTGATGGCAGAATTTGAAGAGGAAAATGCAGCTATAATGAAATGTATTGATATTTTGAACTTGTTATCACAAAAGACGGCATTAATGAAAACTGACAAAAATAGAATTGAGAACGTCTACAAAGAAATTGAAATATTGAAGAGTAAACTTGATCAATCAAAAGCTCAATTAAGCAGTTTGGAAAAGTCGATCCACTTTAAAGAATCTTGTCATAATATTGAAAAAATAGATACTGTAAAAAAAGAGGAGCAAGAATTGCATAAACATATGCTTGATCTTTATAGTCATGCATCAAGAGCATTTACAAGATATTCTTACGGTATGACAAAAGATACTATATCCCGACTTAAAGTTTTAACAGATGAGCCATGGAAAATTTTTAATAACGATGAAGATATTTCAATATACACTTCACTTCTTATTGAAATTCAAAAAGCTATAAATTCTAGTAATATTAAGCTCAAGGACTCCCAAAAGGTCCTATATTACATGGATATTATTATAAAATCCTTGCCAAAATACCAGCATGAAATAAAAGCCATAAATCTTAGACTAAAGGCCTTGCAAGAAAGCAAAGATGGAATAGTTGTGAACAAAGCTACAGATCTAAGAGAATATATAAATTATTACAATTCCAAGTTAGATGATCTTAAACAATCATCTGATAATATGGAAAGACAGATGACAGAAAATAATAGTGAATGTGGAAAGTTAGTAAAGCAAATTGAAGATTGTATGTTTGAGATTACTGGAAAAAAATATTCTTTATTGACTTACTAATATCTTAGCACCTGACGTTATATCAAATGATACTACTATTTGTAAGTCAAAGTTCATAACAAGTGCACGGACTAGGAGAAGCGCATGTATACATTCTTGCTCTTCAATAACTAAATTATTATTATAAGCTATATCTGAACATCAATAAAATATTGTTTAGTTGTTGTGAAGGTAGTCATATCTTCTCAGCGTATCAACAATAAAGTTGACGTCTTCTACTGATTTTGCCATTCTACCGATCTTCACACAATCTCTTATGCTCCTGGACTCCAACTTGTTCCATACCATGTGTGCTGTATCTTTAGCTATTTCCTCCTTAACCTTATGTTGTTGTATTAGTAATCTCATGGTAATTTGACAGAATTGTTCATAACTATATGGTTCTAATTCTATTATAAAGAACCGCGATTTCAATGCAGGTATAATATTAGATGTATCATTACTGCTGGCAATCACCCATGTCTTTAGTACTTCTATTCTAGTCTTTGCATGTTTCGTTTCAGATACCATGCCTGTTTCCATTAAATTCAACAAAAATGTCTGATCTTTAGTTGACATTTTGTCAATTTCATCTATTAGAAGATACTTGGGTTTGTTATCAAAAATATACTCTAACATTCCTGCTTTTGTACTATTACCGCCATCAGTAAAGTACGAATTTTTAAGTTTCATCATCATAGACTTGATAAACATTGTCTTTGCTGAAGC
>JBKPMK010000185.1:0-6396 GCA_046732115.1 Thermoproteota archaeon | reverse complement strand
GATATGATATTTGCTGTTTTGTGCTATATAGGCGATTAGATAAACAACATTACCAGCAACACCATCAACAAAAGTAGCAGGTGTAATTGTTGCAATATACAGGTATTTTAGTTCTTTAATACTGCACACGAATTTATGCGCCGGCATATCCGATAACCATGTTGATATGGATTCTATAATTTTCAAGTCAGGATCGCTATTTCTGAACGATTCGATACTGTCTCGTATATATTTGTCTAATGTCATTTCCTTGGGGGTTGTTATTACTGATATGCCTACTAACTCGGTATTAATATAATCAGACTGTTTTTCTCTTGGTGCCATGAATACAACCACTGCTGGATTAGCTAATGAGAGCTCAGGGTACTCTTTTACTGTGTCTTTATCAACTCTCATCCAGCTAGCATGGTAGTCTATTTTTATTTTGTATAAAGGTGATTCATAAGTTATAAATGAAGTCATTATTATTATTACTGCTATGTGATCGCAGCAGCTTCTTTTGTATTACGGTTCTCCTTACTCTTATACAATTGATGCGATTTACGAAATTCTCGAACTAAATGTATCAGAACCAATAATAGTGTTTAGCTTTTTCCTATATGTCGTAGAATAAACATATTGACATAGTCAAGAAATTTATTATGAAAAAATATCGGAAATTTAGATGACTCATGCAAAATGGCTCTTGAGTGAAATAGAAAAAGGAAACAAAGTGATTTTGAAATAACACCAAAACACTATTCAACTTGACGAACTGCAGTTCCAGTAAAGTAGATAGCAGAGTGAGTTCAGTTTTCCCATACACTGAGAGCTGGGAGCTACTGTTATGATGTTAAAATGTCGATATATCCTTTTCTAATGTTATCTTTTAGATAACGTTATTCTGTATAGAGATCAATATCTCATATTCAATACCTTTATTATTTAGTCTGGAATGCGAATCAAATTTGACTCAATTATTCCACCCTGCCAACGTCAACAAGTTGATGGAATAATGACATAGGCATTGAAATAGCAGCGAGAAAGTTTAGATTGTACAGACCTATGCAGTACATACGAGGAGGATGAGCAACAATATTTGACAACAGTTACAGAATCCATCCACAATGTAGGTGTTATTGGTCTTGGACGAATGGGGACTGAAATAGCAAACAATGTCATAAAATCAGGATTTAAGCTTGTAGTTTATAATAGGACAGTAGATAAGACTCGTGCATTATCAGAAGCTGGAGCCGTTGTGACAGCTAGTCCAAAAGAAGCTGCTTCAAAATCAGATGTAATACTCACAAGCCTAAGGGATGATGCAGCACTTTTAGAAGTTGTCAATGGTGAGAAGGGAATACTATCTGGCCTAAGACCTGGAACAATCCATATTGGTACATCGACTGTATCTCCATCTCTTTCTACTACTTTAGATAGAATGCATGATGCACAAGGCTCATTATATTTAGCAGCTCCTGTGCTAGGAAATCCAGCAGCCGCTAAAGAAGGCAAGCTTACTACGTTTGTAGCAGGTGATAATACAGCCATTAAGAGTTGTAAGCGATTGCTCAATAGTTATTGCCAAAGGGTTATCGAAGTTGGTAATGAACATGCTAAAGCAAACATATTGAAACTTTCAGCAAACTATGTGATGTTAACACTTCTTGACGTTATGGGTCAAGTATATGCACTAGCAGATAAAAGCAATATTGATTTGCAGCTTGTAAATGAGATATTAGAAATGATATTTGCTTACCCGGGCTTAAAGCAATATGCAAAAAGAATACGTTTAAGAGATTTTGATAATGTAGGTTTTGACCTTTTATCAGCTTTTAAAGATGTTCAACTCATACTCCAAACATCCTCTGACGTTCGTGTTCCTCTCTCGCATGCTAACAACATACAAGATAGGTATATTGCAGCGATTGCTAATGATATGGGTAAAAAAGACTGGATTAGCATATACGATATCACTCGCATGCTCGCAGGATTAAAAAATGAAAAATGAAAGATGCAGACGATTATGGTTTGAACTCGTAGTGTCTCTTCGAGATCTTCCTAGCTAATCCCGAAGCGCGCGCTAGGATGTAGCAAGTATTTTTGGAGAGTTCCTGCTTCAATGGATTCTTTCAATGCCAGTCGTCCCGATAGTCCATCCGCAAGAATATATAAAAATGGCTATCTACAAGATAAAATCCATGAAACCAGCTATGAAGTCATTTTGGTACACGTATAATCGTACAATGGGATTCGAAGATTTTACCTCGATTCTTGCTTTTGTGATTGAAGTTACGATTTCACTGATTCTATATCAAGACTGTATAGTAATATAGAATAGCATTAGTAGTTCTAAGGAAAAACTCCAAGAAAAGTTCGTATAAATCTCCGTTTCGAAATTCTTAATGCATTTTTCCCTCTCTCTGTTAGAGTATAGACTATGGTCTTACCACCTTCTTTTTCATCATCGCTGCTGATAAATCCCATCTCTCTAAGATTTTTTAGTGCTGGATAGATGGTACCGGGGCTGGGTTTTCCTCCTTTCCTTCTTGCAATCTCATCAGCAATTTCTTGGCCATGCATTGGTTTTTTTGAAAGTAGAAAAAGGACTAGGAACCCTAACATCCCTCGCATATCACAGCAGTAATCAGGATCATTATGACCATAAAATCTTCGCATATTATACACAATATATTGGGCGTCCGATATATATAAATACAACGGCATCAATATATTGTATCGTATGTGCAATATGTATAAGGAGATAAGGAGGTGAATAATGCAATATGGGTTTTGGTTGTGGTTATGGTTACGGATGGGGATTCCACAGAGCAAGAAGCTTTCTTACCAGAGAAGAACTTATTGAAATGCTAAAGGAATATCAAGACGAACTGGAGAAAGAAAAGCAAGGCATAGCTGAAAGAAGAGCTTGAAGCCAGCTAATCGATAAGATTCGATTTCCTTTCTATTTTTTTCTATCAACAGAAATAAAGTTTGACAGTTGCTGAGATATCATCATATACGTAATTATACTAACATTAAAAAATAAAATAGGTTTGGAATTTATTTATTCATTCGTTCGCTCTCTTTAGATCTAGCATCATCTGTTCAAACTGTTCTTTTGTGATTTCTCCCTTAGCATATCTTTCTTTTAGAATGTTGTGTGCGCTATTACCATCAGAATGCTGCCTATAGAAACCAGATGTATTTCCGTTTCTCCACGGTAGGAAAAACCATCTTGCTATTAAGAAGAATACTAGGATTATGAATATTCCTCCTAACCATCCAAAATGGAATGGAAAGAAGAAGCCTGGAAAGAATGGATAGAAGGTTCCTGATGTTCTAGGACCAAAGAATAGCAGCGATGCAATAATTGAAACTCCTACTAAGACTATCAATCCAAAGATACCCCAAGCTACAAATCTCCTTATATGTCTCCACTCTTGATCACTCATATTGTTATACCTCACCTGATAAACAATTGGAGTGTATTAGCACGCCTAGTGCCATATCCCGCCTCCACCGATAAAGCCCTCCGGTGTGCTCCATGGTCCAAATCCAAACGCTCCATGTCCAAAACCACCCGCTAATCCATGTGGTCCGAGTGATCCGAATGGTCCAAATGCTCCAGGTGCACCAAAGAAGCCTCCTCCGCCCATTTGTCGTGCTGGCGATGTGTATAACACCTTTCCATTTCCAGCATCAATGATAGTGTGATACACTGCATGTGTCTCTGGATTAACTCCAAAGAATGTGTATACCAGATATCCTTGCACTACACCTAAATGACCTCCTACAACAGTACCATTATTGATTTGTTTTCCTGCGATATCAGCTGCTTGTGAAAAAGAAACCTTGAGATTATCTTTAATGACATTTTTTGTAGTTTGCATAACATTTATCGAACCATTTATCTTTGGTACCTGACTACCCCCTGATACTGTACCAGCAGTAGTAGTTGTGTTAAATGGCTGTACTGCATAAACAGCTAATGATATTGTTGGATATGCTATGAATATTCCCGCCAGAATAACACTAGCAACAATGGCTCCTATGACTGCAGGCAGTAGCACCTTTTTGCTTGTAATTTTAGTTTTTGTCTCTTTTGTTTTTATCATTGTAAGAAATACTGACTTTAATTTTCATTATAACCATTGTTTACCTATGAGACGTAACTTAGTTACCTGAAGTCTTATATCATAATTCAAAGAAAAGCATTTGTAATTGTTGCTGTATTTTAAACTAGAGAATCATCTTTTTAAGGAAATACTCTCCAACTCTATTATATACAATTCAAATGAATTAATTTGGTTCATGAGTATAGAGACAGAATATACATAAGGAAAGATATAATGTTCAAACTTTATGAATATGGGGAACTTAATCAAAGCAAACTCATGAGCTATTGTGGGTTAAATAACGTAAAGCACAGAGAAATAATTGATGATTTAGTAGAAAAGGAACTCATAGTAAGAACAGAAGAATCATGGGGAAGCAAGACCATAATAAAATATAGGGTTTCACAAAAAGGCCGAGAGATTCTCAAAGAAATTCTGGAACCTTACGAAGCTCTATTTCCTCGCAGCGAAAAGGTTGTTGATGTTAGCGGTGGATAATATGATGATGACAACAGGTAACAAGGTTACTATAGTGGTTTTTAATATAAAGGATTCAGGATGAATCGTCATGGCTGCTGCTCCTACTGATGCAAATAAGAAGAAAAAAGAAGATCACAAAGAAAATCTGTTTGAGATAATGGATGGAATTATTTCACAGTTAAACAAAACAAAGAAGATGTTTATCTTAATGATTATAACGATTCTGATACTTCCACCAATTTCATTTGTAATCACCTTTGCAGTATTTGGACCTCCTATGTTCTTTGATAATAGTAATGTTGGTATGCATCATGAAGGATTTAGATTTGGACCGGGGGGATTTGGACATGAATTTGCTCTGGCAAGGTTTGTACCAATCTTGATCTTCGTAGTATGGCTTGGAATAGGAATAAGGCAATGGTTTGTGCTTTCAAAGTGGACCAAGAGATATGAACGCTATAAAGAATTGCAGAAAAAGATTGATGAGAAATTGGATTATGATTAAGGTGTTATAATTATTATCAACGTTAACAGAGTAACAACAGTAATAGTTATGTTACTCGTTCAATTGTGTATAGACGACTTGAATTAAAGAGGCAAAACAGCTATATTGTCACAGCTAGAATTAGCTCTATAACATTAAAGGTCGTCATTATATACTTAGTATTTAATAGGTTTCAGGCAATTTACTATAATTTGATGCAGACAACTTGATGGAAGATTTGCTTAGATCCTATCACGCAGACAAGACCGCGAAAATATGCAATCCTTACTTGAGTCATTTTTTTATGCAATACTGACGTAGTGATTATAATAGATATTATCTATCAAATATGGCAGAAAGTAGGTTTTACAGCAAGTCTCCTTTTGTTCTACTGTATGTAATCTGGAATCCCTTGATTTAAAAAACTTGATTTATTGTCATCTCACTAGCTTCCTTCTCTTGTTTTTCTTCTAGCCGACCTTTGTATTCATCATTAGGCTTATTAGATTCCTTTTTATCATGACTGTTTGATGACTCCATCTTCTCTTTATCTTTAGATTTGTCAGATACGAACCTAATAGCATCTTCAACTACTGTTGCATTTGTAAGTAGGTCAAGCTTCATAGAATAACACTCTTTTGCTAATGATAATGCCTGTATCTTTTCTCTCTTGTCGTTTGTATTAGCTGCTGCATTCCATGCTTCTTTTGTGATCGCTGTAAGCCCAACTAGACATTTCTCATATTCTTCTGGCAGTCTTTCGTCAATGTATCTTTTGATGTTGGCTTTAGCCTTACACCTCAGGTATGATATGTCTCTATTAACTGTGGCTAGTCCGACTTGCAATACCTGTGATATCTCTCTTTGGCTGTATCCTTTGCTGCAAAGCTCTTGCACTTTGTCTCTTCTCCATTGTATCATCTGCTGCTGTTCTTGAAGTTCTTGATTGTTGTTGTTCTTCAGGTTGTTGATGGCCTACCTTTTGGGATTGCAAAGACCGTATTGACCTGATAACTGACCATAGCTGACTCCACTCAAAATGACATCTCTCACAATGCCACAGCTGAAGAGAATCTAAGCTATCTATTATATGCCTTTGAATTGTTAAAATCTTTTTGTTTCTGGCCTTCCAAGGTTTCATTATATGCATCATAAGTTAATACCATTCTGCATTTGATAGACAAAGACAGACAATAGCAAAATACCTGTAGGTTAAAGGTCTTATTATTTGACACTGCTGTATGGATCAGAATTCAACCTCGGTTAACTTGGTTATCTAACATTAATAATCCACAGAATTGTATTATACGATGCCAAGAGAACAGCCTTTGATTA
>JBKPMK010000184.1:0-2109 GCA_046732115.1 Thermoproteota archaeon | reverse complement strand
GAGGATACTCCGGTATGCTAGACCTGGCATTTGCAACATTAATCATAGAGATCATTTCATCATAGTACGGCTTTGTTTGATTCAAAGTTGCTGCAAAAGGGCCATGTCCTATAGGTATCTGTGTTGGAATATAGGAATGTTCAGCCAAATATGGGGCAAGAATTTTGGGCTCTAGCATAATTGTAAGCAATTCCCATGCTAGGTCTTTGTTCAAAGATGTCATAGGGACACTGAATTCCCATCCACCCATTAAAGTCCTAGTACTATAACTTGCATTTGGTACAGGCAACATTGGAATAAATCCAATATTATCAATCTGCTGCTTTGTTAAGTTGGACCAGTTATTTGGCATCCAAGACCCTTCAATCATCACAGCAAACTTTCTATCAACAAATTCTCTACCCCAGAAATGTTGCTTCTGTGGCTTTATTCCTGAGTCAACCTGAGCTTTGATAAACTCCATAGCTCTAAGTCCTGCTGAACTATTGTAGTCAGGAAACCAGTATGTTCCTTTTGTTGGATGACCACTCTTTTGCGTAATTATCTTTCCTCCAAGCATCCATAAATACGGGTACCACATATCTGGAGAATGGTTGGCACCAGTGAGATGTACTCCTTGTATGCCTTCAGGTCCCAACACAGAATCAAGCTTCTTTGCAGATGCAATGTATCCATCCCATGTCTTTAATGAATTAGGATTAACTCCTGCTTTATTGAGTAAATCTTTCCAATACCATATTCCTCTTACATCAGTCCATGCCCATAAACCATAGACTTTTCCTTTATACACACCACCAGCAAAGTTTGATGGATACCATTCAGCTGTTCTCCCCCATTTCGTCACATAGTTTGTAACATCTGTTAGAAATCCTTTTGAAGCAAACTCTCCAAGCCAAATCTGATCTACAGAAATCAGATCAACAGGAGTTTGGTTGGTCAATGCAGCTAACATATGTGTCCTGGTCTGAGCAGATGGATATGTTGTGTAGTTTAACTCGATATTTATATCAGGATGTCTAGCCTTCAATTCCTGCATGGCAGGTTGAAGCAAAGATTTCCACCGTGCAGGATCGCCTTGGTCTTCAAGTATGGCTGAAAGCGTAATCTGTTGTTGTTTTTTACTTTGCTGTTGAGGTTGAGCTAATATAAAACTCGCACCAAAACTAACATATATTACAACAATGGTAAGCGCTAATCCTACTGAAATCATAACGCTAGTAAGTGATAAGAGCGTAAAGCTGCCGCTAGCTCTTTTTCTCATCACAATGTTTAGGAACCAATGTTGTTCTAAAGGTTTACTAAAATAAAAAAAAGCGCGTTCTATCGGAAAGGTGTCGATCTCTTATTTTAAATCCGTGCTTGATTACGATTCAGTTTCGAATTTTATTTGTCGTGCTAGTTCCATGGAATTGCTTGAACAGACAATGTCGGTATTGTCTATGCAGATATTGTTTTGTTATAGAGATTCTTTCTGCTTAATGTTAGTTAGTTAACCCGGCATCAACATAATACTTTTGCATCTCCTTTTGTTTTATCTTTAATTTTGCTTTAAACTTAAAACCCCTAGGTCCGTTTCTTAATCTATATCCACAGCAAGGACACCACAGTCCACCCCATTTGATAAATATCTCACATATTTGACATCGTTTATTTCCAGTAGCATAACGGCAGGATGCTTTATGACGCATGCATATTCCCTTACATGTCATTTTAGTGCCTATAATTTATATTGAACCTTATATCAACCTGCGCTATTAGCGTCTCAGATATATTAGTCTTTGAGAGTATATTCATCAGATGCAGCCAAGTTCCCAAACTAGATCACACAGTGGAGATGTATGATTGGTAGCGTAAACACCCTCTGCGATGTCAACTTGAAATTGGGATATACATCTAACTGCCATACAAATCTATTAAGCGACAAAGAATATCAGCTTGCAAAGCCTGTGGTGGTTGGAAAGCAGTAGAATAGTAGGTTGTGAGGGTTTATTCCATACTTGTGGTTAATTCCAAAAAATACGATATTCTTATCATAGGCAGAGCCCAATATGCTTGTCCTAATCCAGATACTATAAAGAATATACTAATTGCAGGAGGAGCTTTACCAAT
>JBKPMK010000183.1:0-1575 GCA_046732115.1 Thermoproteota archaeon | reverse complement strand
ACCTATTGTGTATTTAGTTCCCAATACCTTGCGCTACTTTTGCCATCAATGAATCAATAGCAATAGGTTTTTGAACTATATCCACAACCAATTCATTATCTTCCAGCTCTCTTACAATGTCATGATTTACCTCATATGCAGTTATCATAATTATTTTTACATCATTTAATTCCTTTATCTTATGAGCCACATAGTTACCAGTAGTATCTCCTAATCTGTAATCTAAAAGTATCAGGTCAATCTTTCTTCCTGAACGTTTTGCATCAAGGTATTTCTTTATACACTCTTCTCCCGATTCAGCAGTCAACACATTATATTTTGTTTGCAATTCAATTGAAAATGCTAATAATATGTCTTTTTCATCATCGCAAATCATAACTGTTCTTTTACTTTTGTTTGTTCTTTGTTCCCTATTTCTAACATTCTTCTCTATATTGTACGATAAGATAACAACTCCATCTTCTCGTTCTCCAACTATTCCTCTTTCTTGTAATACTGCTTCTTCTTCTCCTTCTTCTCCTTCTTGCTTTGCAAAGATCTTGTTTCTTCGATGTTTACTAATTATACGACATTGGTTAAATTGTCTTTCTCCTATTCCATTTTTTGGTTGATAAATAGAAATCGATCTAACCATGTTAAACTAACTCCGTGCATGACATAGTATTTAACTTCAATAGAGGTAAAACGTACTATAATCTTACATAATCTTCTTTTGCAGTTTTCTTTATTGTTCAATGACAGTTAATTAGAGTATCGCAAGATAAAACAAGTCAAGTAAGAATCTCTTAGGTGCTATAGCAGAACCGCAGCCATGAGGTAAAAAAAAGTTTGCGAAAACTCACAAACTATGAATAAAAACAAGAGGAAAAGCACAGATCGACACAAGGTGTCAATTAGTACACAGGAATTTCTCTCACCCTGCATTGTGCTCTATACAAAACATACCTTTATCTATAATAAAGTCGAACTGTAGCAATGGTCTGGTATTCAACTCCTGACCAAATTCTTGTTCAAAATAGAGGTCCAGAGTCAGGAACCGCCGCCACTCACATCTGTAGCAAGCGAACGCATTGAATCCATCTGCAATAATGATGATATAGCAACAATAACAAAAGATAATCTCGCTTCTCTACTAGTGATTGAAAACCTAGCAACATATGAAAATTTAAGTTTTAACTTTGAATATTATTCAATGTTAACCTAACAAATGAAATGCAACTATTGCTATTATCGTAGTATTACTGCGCTGATGTTGACACTGATGTGGCAAACCTGTATCTTTGTCTAACAGAATGAATTTGCCGCTCTGGCTCTTGTTGTTTGCATCAAAATAGATTTCATGACCACAACTTATCAGTTCCATCTTCTTTCTGTGGTAGGCCAATATGGTTAAAGCAGCAATCTCTAGTTGCTTTAAATTTTCTTATAAACCCATAATGTAATTAGATTCAGTTGTAATCTATGAACACTCTATCTAAGGATTTCGGAATTGTTATCCTGCTAAATGCATTGGGTACACGACAAAGGCTTCTAGATGATATTGACATATTCTTGGCTGATTGGGATTTGGTTTTA
>JBKPMK010000182.1:0-9601 GCA_046732115.1 Thermoproteota archaeon | reverse complement strand
AGGATTTGTTTTATTACTGCAGGTGACACCAATATAGAAGCGTTAAGGGAAGTATATCCTACATTAAGTATAGGATGTTTTATTAAAAAGCCGATTACAATAGAATATTTGGTTAAACGACTTAATGCAGAGTTGGATTAGCAATAGTACTAGAAATAGCAACACACACCTAAGATAGAATGAGCCAGCATCCGCTCTTATGCCATGAGGCAGTTGCATTATTTGTCGACCTTGCAATTTTGTTTTGATTGATTTAATCCAGAGATATACAATTTTCTACTATTATCTCATATAGGATGTGCTGTAGACCATATACAAAATTTAGTCTATAGTTACTGAGTTTGATATAATCATATTTACTATTTGTACTAACTCATCATTTCCAATTGGCTTTTGAATATAATTAATCTTAGCTAATTCTGGAAAGTGTTGATCTCTAAACTTCTCATAATATGCCTCTGAAGCTGTTATGAAAATTATATGTACAGTTTTATCAACCTGTCTTATCTTTTTGCAAAGCTCAAATCCATCTAGTACAGGCATTTTGATATCAAGTAAAATCAAATCATAATAGGCAGGTCTGAATTCTTGTAGAGCTTTAACTGAATCCGTATATGATACGCACTCATAACCAGCGTCGTTCAATACAATTTGGTAAACTATGCAAATATCAGGCTCATCGTCAACTACCAGTACTTTCTTTTTACTTCTTGGTTGATTAGGCAGCAGTCCTTCTCCTTGTTGAATAATATTATGTTTGTACTTCTCTTTTGCCTGAAGATTTACTTTTGTTATGATTTCATCGTAATATTTTGGATCAAAAGAACCGAATGTTCTTTTAGACTTATTATAATAACCTTGTAAAGTCTTTATACAAAGATCATCCATATCTGCCCGGCATACCATTCCTTTGTTATCTGAAATCGCTTATTTTACCAGTAGTAAAACATATTTCTGATTAGTAAAAGCTGCTGCTAAGTATTACATAATAATATTATGTCTTTTCTAGAAATATGCTAGTCATGTTCTAATGATTAATTGCCGATATCCAGCTTTGCATAATTAATGGTTATTTATCCTAGAATTGCTGCAACATGTTTTACTAGATCTTCTACTGCTTTTGGTTTTCTAATAAAGTATTTTGCTTCCTCTAGTTCTGGAAATGATTCTTTGAACTCTTCACGGTAGTCTTCATACGCTGTAATGAAACATGCTTCAATCTTGTCATCAATATTTCTTATTTTTTTATATAATTCAAATCCATTCATTTTAGGCATTCTAATATCTAGTAATGCTAGACCATATGAATTTGGCTTGAAATTAGATAATGCTAATATAGGATCATTGTAAGTGTCAACTTCAAATCCATTCATTTGTAGAATCATGTCAAAAGCTGAAGTTATGTCTGGTTCATCGTCTACAATCAAAATTTTCCTTGGATTGTTAGAATAATGACGCTGGCTGCTATCTTTTTCATTATTATTGTGAGCAGACATTCCTAGAAAAACTATCCTATAGTTATAGACGCTTCGATTTATTATTATCCATTGCCTATTACTCTTGAGAAATGTAAAAAATCACATTGATTTCTATACTAACGCCGATTTTACTTTGGAAAGAAATTGGTCATTCTCTACGGGTTTTCTTATAACGTCATTTAAGCCTATATCAGGAAGTATACTTATCATCTCTATGTACATATGAGAACAACATCATGATCATACAAGTATATCATCAGTAACTGCTCTGACTATGATAGTAATACAGGTAGTTCTTAAGTATATATCTGTCTCTCTTTGACTCCTAAGAAATCAGATATTGTACAATCTACTCTCTACGATAGCGTCGCTCCGACTCTTTGATGGGATAATCATTGGCGCTCATGTCACGTATCTGCATCAAACCGCTATCATCAAATTCCCAGTGCTCGTTTCCATGAGTCCGCATCCATTGACCTGGATTATCAGCAACTCTCCATTCATATTCAAAAAGCACGGAAATACGGTTTCTAGTATAACACATGAGCTACGGTGTATGTTGTTATGCATGTAAAGAGTAAGCCATTTCCCAGAAAAGCAATTCGTATTTGCATGCATTAATAAAATGGTTTTTCATTATGTCTCTAGATTTTTCATTTTCATTTTGACTTAACATGTTTAGTATCTGTTTTATATCATCTACTTGTTTACGTGATTCATTTGAAGAATAGAACTTTACCCAATCCCTATAAACCTCATTCTGAATAGGAATTTTAGACAATTGTTGTGCTATTTCTAGATATGTCCAAGGACAAGGTGCCATGACTGATATAATTTCACTAAATGTACCGGCAGACGATATATGTTTTAGATAGGAAGTATAATTTAAAGTAATTTTACTTGGAGTAATAATATTGTGTACATCAGTAGCAGGAGAAGTATGGAGGCTATTAAGAGTAGGCGGTCGAGAACTCGATGATGACAATAATCCTAATGAACTAAGCATTTGTCTTTGCATCTCCATCTCAAAATTAACCGTGCTCATATACAAACCATTTAGCCATTCCTTGATTTTATTATCAGCAGTTTTTTGGGTTGCACATTGCAGAAATTTCGAGAATTCTTCAAGAAAATAGTAGTCTTGTGTTAGATAAAATAAGAATTTATTTACAGGTAGGATATCTTTAGAAAGTTCTATTATAAATCTATGATTTAGAATTTTTTGCCATGTTTCAATTGAGTATTGTTTCAGTACATCCGCAAACGGTATTGCCATATTATTTATTTTCATTATTAGTATATTATGAGATAGAGTTGTTTTACATTTAGCAGTAGTGCTTCTATAATAAACATTTCAGTTCTATATAATCTAGCAAAAAGAACTGTCGTACGGTTATCTATAACAGCAAATTCAAGGCGTACAGCTTTCCAAGTGAAGTGTGGATTGTAAAAAAGTATTAAATTAAAAGAGGTATCATATGACAATGACCTCATTATCCCCATGACTAAGAATAATCAAAACCAATCGAATTTCATTGGGAATATACAGAGAAATTTGTCCAACACTATAGATACTATTCTTAATCATTCATATCTAGATGCATTAGAGAAGAATGAAATAGCAAAGGAAAAATTGGAAATATTTGTCTGCGAACAATATTATATAATTGCAAATGATAAAAGAAACTTTGCTTTGATGATATCAAAGACAGCGGATGATACAGCGTCCAAACTGTTTACGTCTTGTTTACATACTGAATTGAATGCCCTTGAAAATCTAACACTTATGGCATATGAAGTGGGGATAGATAAAAGAAAAATACACGATTATGAACCATTAGCAGGATGTCAATCATATACAAATTACCTAACGAAACTTGGAGTTTACTATTCAGATGCTGAAATTCTTGCCGCTCTCCTTATAGACTTTCCAGTTTGGGGAGCTAACTGTGGCAAAATGAGTAATATATTAAAAAAGAATTATGGCTTTAATGATAAATCATGTTTATTTTTAGATAAATTTGCTTCCTCCTTTCAACAACAACAGGAAGGAGAACAGTTTGTCAGTGAATCTAGTAAATTAATAGATTCTGCTCTTCCTCAATTCGAAAAAAATATGTATACAGCTGCAAAACTAATACTTGATTATGAATTGTCTTTTTGGGATACAATATTGAAACACTCTGTCATTACTAGTGATAAGATAGTTAACTAAACTAAATCACTACTAATCAATACTGATAGTTCATATCAAAAATGAGATGAAGACGGTATGTTTTAATTCTTCAGGAGATTGGATTTTTTGTGTGTAATAATTAGAGGTTAGTTCATACACCGACCAACATTCGAAAATATGCAGTTTCCATCAAGACTATTTCGATAGACTAGGACATAGCCCTATGGTTTACTCCTGCTGTCATGCCCTCTCTACTCACCACATTTGAGTGTGGTTAATCTATTGTGCATGACAGCAGACACTGCTCCTGAAGTGGTTATAGGCCTTTACCTATAACTTAGGCCAAAGCAGTATATCGTCTTCTATTTCGGTTGGCCGGTAGTAGATATCATCTTCACAATAAATAATAAGAATTATTCTGTAATTAAATATAGTGAGACTGAATATAAACGAGAGGATCTTAAGTGCTAGATTTGACGATTTAGAGATGGTTGACTAAACTAACTACTACAATATCTGGAGTTTGTAATTGAGATTTCGTGATAAATTAAGAGATTCCATCAATTCTTGCTCACAAGTAAAAGGATTATAGCTATATTATCGGAGTTTATGACTGCATTAAAATTCTGAACGGCAAAAGCATTAGGGATGCTTTATGCTTTTAGTAGCGGTAGCCGTGAGGCGGTGCTTCTAATCTAAATTCTATGAAGGAACCATAATGTTCAGAGCGTTTTGTCACCTCATTGAGTCTGTCATACATGATCCTCACATCTGTAGTAGCAGGCCCACTTGGTGTATAGCCAGCCATTAGCTAAAGGCATCGTAGAAGTTTATATAGCCGCTTGCCACACGAGCTGTATATCAGCACCAATATCAGCACCATTAGCTGAAGTCCTTGGAAATATAACTGCAATATGTGTATCGCTTATTGCAGTAACATTTCATGCAATAATCCAACTGGAAAAACTTAGAATGTCTTCCCCGAATGGATATTGGTGTGACAAGGGTTTACACAGCCAACGTCCGTTTTTTATAATTGTGAATCCGCCATCGGTATGTCTAACTATGTGGTCAGCATTACCCTGTTCAAACTGTGTAACCTGACCACAAATGGTACATTTTTCATTTGCACTTAGGTATATCGCCAATTTCTCAGTCTCATTAAAAAGATGCTGTGGATCCTTAGGGATCATATCAGATATTGCTTGTAATAACTCTGACGCCATTATTCGGTATTTATCCTGAATATGAAGGTACACGAATTTCTTAAAATATGCATAACGAACGTATGGATTACTACTCTTCTCGTTTGCAGACTGTGATAGCTTTGCTACTTTACTAATAAAGTGTATAATAAATTTAGCTATTCTGTCCTCGGAACCACGTATAGAATATTTTGGCAGTAGTTTAAATGCAACTAGGAAAAGAACCAAGATATCAGATTTAGATCTTATTATTCGTGATCGGTTTCCCAGTATTTCTTTGAGCAATGTAAGAGATCGCTTGGTTTTAACCTGCGCTGAATCAGGGAACTCATTTTTATATGAAATCCTACATCTGAGGCATCAGGCTCCTTGGAAAGTGCTAGCATTTGGGCCGCATAATAACGGTGAGAAAATCTGATATTTTTAAGAGAGGTGGCAGAAAAAAATGGATGCTTTGAGATTTCGATCACTGCTTTCCTCATTTTAGATCTTATGGCATTAAGTTTTTCAGCATGATTAAGTCTAACCCCCTCTTGTAATCGCATGAAAATATCAGTGGTTGTGTAATCATCCGCATCTGAGACAACGACTGAATTAATCTCAAAGGTCTGGATTTCGCTCTGGGTTTCGGGCGACAACTCATGATAGAAATGTCTATGTTCCAAATCTGGAGTGACATCAGGGGTTATGGCAAATTGATTATCGATGAATTGAAAAATACATTTCAACCTTTGTTGACCGTCAATACATTCATAACGTAAACGACCACGGTCGATAATTTGTCGCAAAAATATCATCGATATGTCATATTTTCTCAAGATCGAATCAATTAAGGGCCTTTTCTTATTCAAGCTCTCACTCTCGGGGCTCTTCTCGCTGATATTCAGTATCGAATGCTAATTGATCGTTATGATAAAGACGAACCAGCTCTTTTATCCTCATTGCTTTATGCGTAAGGCTGTACTTGATATTGCTAATTTCATCAAAGAACCTTTCTTGTGGCTCAACCAGTGAGTCGGTTTCCTTCATATTAGCAAGTCAGCAATACATAGTTATTCTATATAAGGTTGAAAAAAACCAGGGTAAGATTGCCATGTATCCAAAAACAGTGTAGTCTTCACGAGAAGATTGCAGATGTTGACTGGCAGACGGTGGCAGGTTACTAAACTATGCGGAAAAGATAAGGATGTGCTAAACGAATTGATCACATCAATTTAATTGTCTTCTTGACTTTACTAATGAATACCGATTATATATCTTATTTAATCATGAACGATGATTTGTGGCGCATCAACTACCCTTCCATATTTCAAATCTATTAGTCGTGCTAGATCTCTAGCTGCGCTTTTATAATAATGTCTAGCACCGGACGAAGCAATACCGCTCCAGCCATTTAACATCATCTCAAAGTTACCTAAAATAATGAGCTTTTCCTTTGACCTGGAAATAGCGACGTTGAGATCCTGCAACGTCCCAGCTGCCCCTACAATCCTCTCAGGGTTATTTCTTGTTAAAGAGAATAGGACAATGTCAGCTTGGGTTCCTAAAGCACCAGTAGTCGTAGTTACTTTGATATTTTGATGACCCATTCTCTGCAAGTATCTTCTTATGATTTGTTTTTGAGCTGTAAATCTGGTAACTACAACTATAGATTTACTATCCCGTGTTATCTGAACTAAATGACTGCAGATCTTTGCACATGCTTTAGCTTCCATGTTATTTGCCCATGATGATGGCCCCATAGGTTGTTCAACACCGTTGATATCAACCCATGTTGTAACTTGTTCTGGTTCAATAATATCACGAAATTCTATACCTGGTGAGACATCTAATACCAACCTCCTAGAGCCTACTTCATGAGAAGATCTAAGTCCGTCATATTTAGCGAACTCGTTGACTAGTCCAGAGAGCCTGTCTGGAAGACGATGTGAAATACGTAATGTATCATGATGCGATTTTTTCATCACCCATTCAATTGCACTATAGTCTAATCGAACAGGACTAATAGGTCTTGATTGCTTTGGATCACCAACTACTGTAGCAACTGTACCGCACTTTGTTATCAGGTCCATAAGATCGTTGATGTGTGAAGACTTTTGTTCTGCATAAGTATCACCAGAACTATCTACGACAGATGCAGACATATCATTAGTGTTAATATTATTCCTGTATTGCTGTGCTATTGGGCTATTATTGTTATTAATACCAAACCAAAAAGGCCACAGTAAATGCTCTAATCTTTCAACACCAGCTTCATCGATAATCATATTGTCAAACCTCATCAATGATGGTAATTTTTTGAGTGATAGGTTTGTAGATATTATGATTCTTTTCTCTTGTATTTCATTAGCAGATCTACTGAAAGGGATTGGTATTGAAGGGTCTACTCCGGTTGGATTTCCTGTTCTAAGACACATCCTTTTTGCCACTTCTGGACGTAGTATATTGCAGAGCTCCCTGCAAAATTCATTGGCAGCAGCATTGGTATAGGCTACAAGCAGAACTCTCTTAGCTAGAGCCTCAGCTATCATCTTGATTGCTAATCCACTACCAAGGGTTGTTTTTCCGCAGCCAGGTGGGCCTACGACAGCTGCAATATCCTTATTGGACGCACGCCAGTTCAATACCCTTAGCTGTTCTGAGTCAAGAGAAAGGCTCATTGCGATTATCAAAACTACCAAAATAGTCCGAGGGAAGCATAATGTCTGCAGCTAGCCTATGGAACCTGTGCATTGGTTCTAAGACTCTTCTTGTAAGGTTGATTTCATCTGGAATAAGTATGATTGGAAGATCTGATAGCTGTATCTTAGCACGCTGAGCAATTGTATTTGTCTCAAAATCTATTATTATTTTTTCATCATCTACTTCCTTTACAAATCCTTTTTCATTTATACAAGCTAAAAGAGGAATTCCGCCGTCTTCTTTACCTATGAGTCTAACAATCTTGGGTGGCTCTAGCAAAATTACACTTGTCATAATCAAATTATCGTTATTGTCATAATTGCAATTATCTTTTGAAAGGACGACTGAATTAGCGTTAACAGAACGTAATCTGTAACCCGAATGTGTAATGCCCGTTCTCTCTAATTCCTGTAATGCAGGCGTTTCTCCTAATTTATCAATTATGTTGCTGATTACAAACTTATGCTTGTGTGTTTCAGCACGTTCATCTAAAACAAGATATCGCCTTTTGAGCAGTAAGCGTCTGATATTGGCATAGTCAACAGGCAAATTGCCCTGAGTAGCTTGTTTAGAATCTTCACGATAAAATCGACAATCAAAAGAAGATTCACCTTCTCTATCACATACAGGACAAAATGCAGGTTTTTGTGCATGTGGCTTTCCTCCACATAGAGTCTCATATGCAAACTTTCTATCTATCTTAACCTTGTTTATCCATTCTTCACTTATAGGAGAACGTGGAAGGTGGGCATTATTATAGAATACTACTGAACCAAATAGATACCTATTCCAATTATTCTCGTCACCTGTATAACGATAGTTTGCCAAAAGGAGATTTGTGACCAGTTGCCATTTGTCCATTCCACTGCTTTGTGCTTTATCAATATCGTTTGTTTTCCAATCTATAAGGCCATATTTACCATAGTCAAACTCAAATATAGCATCAATTCTTCCCTCTTGCACTTGTTTTACGTTGGTTATGGTGATCTCTGTCACAGCTCGTTTTGGTCGTTCGTATTTTTTCATTATTCGTTTTGCAAGGCCAAACAAAAGCCCATGAAAGCGATCCTGTACTTCGTAATCAAATGTATCTAAAACAGGAGTCTTCCCTTCCATTCTAGCCTTTTCTTTTGCATTGGATATCGCTTTTTCAACAATACTTTGAGAATCTTTATCTATTGATTTTGCAATATGCTCAAAGTCTGATTCCGTCTTTCCTTGCTGCCAGTTATCTAAAATTGTTGTAGGTGCAGCCAAGCTGATTACATCATGAACTGTATTTGCCACTAAGTAATCTCGCTCTCCTCCGACTACGCCAAAGGGATAACACATTTTAAATAAATAAGGACATACACATGTGGTTGCAATTTCTTTAGACTGAACCAGATGAGTCTTTGCACGTGACATAGTTTTGTAAAGATCTCTTACAACTAGACCATTACTGTTCATTTAAGTTCCCCAATCAGCTAATGAATCACATGGGATTTTCATAGTCGATTCTCTCCAGGAAGAACTAGTATTGCAGTTACAGCACGATTTGCCAGTTGACTGATGACCTCCTGATGGCGATCCATTGCTGGTGATATGCCTATGTCTATCTGGGTATCGGAGTTACTAAAGTTTGTATTTGTATACATTTTTCTTTCCAACATCTGCTCACTCTGTGATGAACTCCAAACCGATGAGGGAAGCAAATACATGCCGTGTAGTACCTAATAAAGTACTACAGTAACCTGGTAACAGGTTAGCCAACAAAACTATGCGCCCCCATTTCAGAAATAATTAAATCACAATTTTCAAAACAGTCGGGACAGTCGACTGTATGTTCTTCAGTCTGTTCGTAAGGGATCTCAGGATTTTGAGCTATTTGCAGGCTATCTACTTTAGCGAAAGTATTTGTATCTTGAGTTAATAGTGTCCTTTTCAAATGCAGTCTATACACAGAGAAGAACAATATATATAAGGTATATACCATTACTAATATTACTAATCCTATTATGATGAACAAGGTTACTAGCCATAATGCTGTGACTTCTCTTCAAATTCTTCGTGTTCATGTA